>JALHNR010000127.1:5475-10676 GCA_022843525.1 Methylocystis sp.
TCACCTTGCTATTCCCTTCGTTGGTCGGTCGCACTTGAAAATAGGCAGCACTACGAACAGTTTTAGGGCAAAGACGCCCGGGCATGATGAGACATACCGCCGCAGAAGACCCCGGTTCATAGGACCGCTGGATGAACGCAACGCGCGAGTGTGCTGCTCGAAGTGTGGAGAGCGGACTTCTGGGAATTATGAAGTTTCTCCGATAGGGCGGGCAAATGAATTCGTTTGGCCGGGGCTTCTCGTCCACTAACCGAAAGCCTTATCACGCCAACAGGATTTTAAGAATCCGCGTTTCTATCTTCTCGGTCGGAACGGCGCATGACCATTGCGCGCCTTGGTGCTCGGTTTTCAACATTCATCTTCTGACCTCTGACCGATGCGGAGGTCACCCTTCTGCCGACCACCGGCAGCCACAATGCGGGCATCGTTTCCGAACCTGGACGCGCGGGCAAAAGTTTCCAGGCGATGACGAAGTCGCACGACGAACCTTACTCAGACACCGACACGTGGATGGTCGCCGCGCCGAGAAAGGATGGCACCTGGTGGCCGGAATGGATCGCTTGGCTCGAAGAGCAATCGAGCGAACCCGCCGCGCCGCTTGCGATCGGCGCCGCTGAAAAGGGCTATCTGCCGCTCGCCGACGCGCTGGGTTTGTTTTTTCGTTTTGCAAGAATGAGATTGGGCTTCCTCGCGCAAATCTCGCTGCCTCTAAGCCAGAAGCGTCTACCCCAAGCGCGCTGGCGATCAGCGACAACTTGTGCCGGTTCGGCGCTGTCAAATCCAGATGATATTCGCGCTTGTGGCGCGCTTCCCAAGAAGCGACGGCCTTATCAAGTAGACAGAAGCTTCAAAATTCAAAATATCTCTTCGGATTACCGGGCGCCCGCCTCGGCGGGCGCCCGGTAACGTTACAAGCGAAGCGATCACCAGGGGATACGCGCCGCAATAATCAATAGTGCTCACGACCGTAGCGCTTGGTTCGGCGCTTGCGATGGCGCCAATACCCACGACCGAACGCCTTCTCAATCTTGGCCCCATTCAAATCCTCGTCCGTGCCGGCGCCTGCCCGTCGCGCCAATGGAACCGCGGTAGGCGCGAAGGCCTGCGCTTGCGCGGCGGCGAGCGACGCCCCCAAACCTGCGAAAAGAGCTGTAAGGAATTCGCGTCTTTGCATGTAAACCTCCCCTTGGTAGGCTAATTCCGCTTATGCGGCTCGGCCAGAGCCGCTGCGGCGAAGCAACCGGGGCTCATAACTTGCTCACAATGGGCCATGCACTGTCTTTGCGCAACAGTCGTTGGTCGGAGGGGAGCGTACTATCTTGACGAGGGATTGACGTCGATAACGGATAAAGATCAGGCTGGCCGTGAGGATGAAAGCCGTTACTTGAACCCGGGGTTCGTTCCGAATTCGGGGCTGGCCTATTGAAGCAAACCCAACGGAGAGAGGATGTGAGCAATGCAAGGACCGTCTTCCTCTGGACCGCTCAAATAGTTCCTTCCCGATCGTTCAGGAGACTGTGGATTTCTCGTCCAGCAATTACTCTTTTCGCATTGTTGTTTGTGGTTTATGGGGTAGCCTCAGCAGAAGCCAAAATTTGTCACGATACGCAAGGGGAAAGACAGGAAATCGATGTATTGCCTGGCACAAGTGTTAGAGTGATGTTTTTTCAACGCGGCGCGACGGCGAGCTATATTGAAATATGCAGAATATACGGTCACGAAATAAAGTTGATGTTTGCCGCCGCGGCAGGGCGCAGGGGGTGGTACCAAGCCATAACTTTTCCTGCTGAGAGCGGCGGGTTCTATGTGAAGAACTATTCGGCGCAGATCACAGGGCCAGTTCGCCGACGGTGGATTGGGATGAGAAGGATCTCCACGCCTTTCGGATACACGTTCAATTGGTTCGATGAAGCTGGAAAATTCAATCCAAACACGGTCGTTGAATTTTGTGTTTACACTGGGCTAGCGAAAATGCCCGCGTCATTTTTCGGCAATGCACGCTAAGAATTTGGCGCAGATGAGCGAATATGGCCGAGAACGATGGTTGCTGCGCTGGACGAGAAAACACGGCGATGAAAAGCACTCGCCTCATTGATATCCGTATTGAGGTAGTGGGCAAGCTCGACACACAATGGCCTTGTCGCCCGGCGTATTCGATTGTCCAACCCGCACCGTGATGACTCCAGCCGGCTGGAGGAAGGCGCGCCGTGGCGCCATGCCAAGCGGCGGACTTGTGAGTCCGCCGGGATAAACCTTGGGGCGCTTGTTGCCGGCGATGAAGTCAAGCGGGCATCCACAAATGAAGGTGACAAACGAAACAGGAAATTCTATGGCGCTAACGAGCGCGATTTCACCGGCGCATATGTTATCGTCTGACGAGACAGCCGCTTGTTTTCAGGTCTGGCCCGAGATTGGTCTGGGGGTGCAGGAAGTTGAGGAGCGTCGTCAGCTCTACGGAATGATTCAGCTGCCAGAGCCGCCGCCGCGCTCGGCCTTGGTCGTATTCTACACGCAGTTCAAGAGCATTTTAGTCGCGATCTTGTTTGGCGCCGTGCTCATTGTCGCGACTATCGGCGACCTCAAGGACGCGGCGGTTATTCTGGCCGTCGGCGTCATCAACGCTTTCATCGGATTATTCCAAGAATACCGCGCTGAACGGAGTCTCCCAGAATCGGCAGATTAGTTGCAAATGCATCGCACGCGCAAATCCGCGGGAACAGCTTATGAGCGAATGGAACATTTGGACATGGCCGTGGGTGGCGACGATGGAGATGTGGCGTCGCTCCCTGGAGTTGGCCCGCGCTGGTTTGAAAGTTGCAACTGCCGAAAGAGAGACGGGCTCGTCGTATCAAGAGCCGGAATGGACGACGCCTAATCGCTTGGTGTTGGAACTCGCCTCTCTTCGCCTTCGCGATTTCTCGACCAAAGGGCGTCGCAATCCTGTCCTCGTCGTTGCGCCGTTCGCGCTTCATGACGCCGCGATCGCTGATCTTGCGCCTGGTCATAGTCTTCTTGAAACTTTGCGGCGCAACGGATGCGACTCCCTCTACCTGGTCGAGTGGAAATCTGCGATGGGAGCAACAAGGCTAAATACGATCGATACGCAACTTGCGTCCCTCAACGTCGCCGTCGACGACATCGGATCTTTTGTGGACGTGGTCGGCCTTTGCCAGGGTGGTTGGCTGTCGCTCGTTTACGCCGCGCGCTTTCCTATGAAAGTGCGCCGTCTCGTTCTCGTTGGCGCGCCAGTTGACATCAAGGCGCAGCCTTCAGCGTTGACGGCGCCAATGAGTTCCTTGTCGCACGTCGTCATCGATGAATTGGTCCGTCGCGGCGACGGCTTACTTCTCGGCGAAGACGTGGCGGCTCTTTGGCCGCACGAACTCGATGAGGAGTCGCGCGTCATCGATTCGCTGCAACTCTCCACTCCGTTCACGTCAGACGCGACACGGAAAATCGTTGAGATTTTCGACTGCTGGGATCAACGGGCGCTTGACTTGCCGGCGCCCTATTACCGTCAGGTGGTCGAGTGGCTCTATTGCGAGAATCGTCTCGCGACGGGAGCGTTCCCGGCGCTCGGTCACGTAATTGATCTCCACGATATGCGCAGCCCGATATTTGTGCTTGCCGGTGCACAGGATGCGATCGCGCCCCCTGCGCAAGCCTTCGCCGCGACGAAGCTTGTCGGCACGAAAAAGGACGACATCGAGACGGCGCTTGCTCCGTGCAGCCATCTTGCTCTCTTTATGGGTCAGCAGACGCTGAGGACCGAGTGGCGACGCATCGCGCGATGGCTGCTTAAATAACTTCACTGCGGATCATTTGTCGAGATATCCTCTTTTTCGCAGGTGAGTCTTCAAAGGCAAACCTCTTTTACTAGCGAGCGATGATCATCAGCGGCAATAAAGAATCGGAAGTTTACGGTTACGAAAGGATGGCGGAGCGGCATGCGCGCCGCCAGAGTCATCGGAAACGACAGCGTCACCCGGAGGAAACCCACGATGAACGTAGACCACAAGCTTCGTCCGGAACTCAAAATCCGGCGTGTCAATCTGGACACCGGTCGCGAGAATATCGTTGTGATATCGAGACATTCGCGCACCCTGCGCCCGGAGGTGTTTCGCGGATTCAGCCGTGTCGAGCTACAAAGCGGAACGAAATCGATGTTGGCCACACTGCTCATCACGGACGACGATTCGCTGGTCGGCAGAGAGGAACTCGGTCTCGCTGAGCCGGCGTTTCGCCGTTTCGCGTGTCCCGTCGACAGCCTCGTCAGCGTGACGCCGGCAAAACCGCCGGAAAGCCTCGAGGCGGTTCGCGCAAAAATTCTAGGGCGCACCCTCGACCCCGAAGACATCGCCGCCATCATCGGCGACATCACGCGCTTCGGACATGGAGATCGCGGCCTTCCTCGTGGGCTCGGCAAGCTTCACGACCACGGCCGAACTGCTGGCGTTGACGCGGGCGATGGCGGAGGCTGGGACACAGTTGCGCTGGGAACGGCCAATCGTGGTGGAGCATCGACGAAATGAAGGAGATCGTCACCGCCTGTCATGGCTGCCTGGTATGGGGCGGTCGAGTCAATCTGTCGCCGGCGGACGATATCCTTATTTCCGTGGAGCGTCCGCTCGGCATTGATACTCGCGAACAGATGGTGGCGTCGATCATGTCGAAGAAGCTGGCCGCCGGTTCGACCCACTTGTTGATCGATATCCCCGCTGGCCCCGCCGCAAAAGTCGCGACCGCCATAGAGGCGATGCGCTTACGCAAATTGTTTGAGTTCGTGGGCGACCATTTCGGCATCGCCATCGAAGTCGTGACGACCGACGGGCGTTAGCCCATCGGCCGCGGCATCGGGCCGGCGCTGGAGGCGCAGGATGTGATGGCCGTGCTCTCCAATGACCCTGACGCTCCGCGTGACCTTCGCGAAAAATCTCTTCGCCTCGCGGCGCATCTGCTCGAATATGACACCGAAGTTCGCGGCGGCGCAGGCTACGCGCTGGCGCGCGAATTACTCGACAGCGGAGCGGCGCTCAAGCAGATGCAACGGATTATTGATGCTCAGGGTCCCTCGACCTGCCGCGCCGATCTTGATGGTGTGGACGGCCTCTCCTCAACGGCATCATAGTGCCAAGGTGTAGCCGCTCGGGGCGCCACAAAGAGGGAGACCGTCCGTGAAAAAGTTTATCAGAATCGGAGTC
>JALHNR010000128.1 GCA_022843525.1 Methylocystis sp.
ATCTTGATGGTAGTCGCGCGCATGGCGACCCGCACGGACGCTGTCCGTTTGCGCAATCGCGATCTTTGACCGATTGAATATATTTGCGGCAACGGAGGCGCGCGGCCGTCTCGTCAACCGCGTCACCGTCGTGCCGGCGTTATGCGTCACCAACATCACGGGTTGGCTGCGCGTCGAATTTCAAGGACGGCCGATTGGCGCCGCGAGCGGGACGTCAAATCCGCTCGCGGCCGCCGTATGCGTCAGGCGTCGCCGCGCCGCCTAGATCGCCTGCATGGCTTCGGGCTTGCCGCGCGCGCGTTTCGCCATCAGCCGGTTGAGCGCCGAGACATAGGCGCGCGCCGACGCGACGAGCGTGTCGGGATCGGCGCCGCGGCCGGTCACCGACTTGCCGTTTTCGCTCAGCCGCACGGAGACTTCCGCCTGCGCGTCGGTGCCTTCGGTTACGGCGTGGACCTGAAATAGCTCCAGCGTCGCGTCATGCGGCGCGAGCGCCTTGATGGCGTTGAAGATGGCGTCGACGGGTCCGTTGCCGGTCGCCTGATGCGTCAGCTTCTGTCCCTCAATGTCGAGCGTGAGCGCCGCCGATTGCGGGCCATGCGTGCCGGCCATCACCATCAAGGCCTCGACCTTGATATGGTCATGGGCGTTGACGATCTCGTCGTCGACCAGCGCCACCAGATCTTCGTCGTAAACGAATTTCTTGCGATCGGCCAAATCCTTGAAGCGGTTGAACGCGTCCAGCAGCGCATTCTCACCGAGGTCATAGCCGAGCTCCTTCAGCTTCTCGCGGAAGGCGTGGCGGCCTGAATGCTTGCCCATGACGAGCGAGGTCTTGGAGACCCCGACGCTTTCCGGCGTCATGATCTCATAGGTGTGCGCATTTTTGAGCATGCCGTCCTGATGGATGCCGCTCTCGTGCGCGAAAGCGTTCCGCCCGACGATCGCCTTGTTGTATTGCACCGGAAAAGACGTCACCGCCGAGACGAGCTTCGACGCGCGCGTCAGGAGCTTGGCGTCGATGTCGGTGAAGAAGGGCAGCGCGTCGGCGCGCGTCTTCATCGACATCACGACTTCTTCGAGCGCCGCATTGCCGGCGCGCTCGCCGATGCCGTTGATGGTGCATTCCACCTGCCGCGCGCCGCCGCGCACGCCGGCGAGCGAATTGGCGACGGCCAGCCCCAGATCGTCGTGACAATGCACCGAGAAGATCGCCTTGTCGGAATTGGGCACCCGCTCGCGCACCGTGCGGAACAGCTGCTCATATTCCGTGGGCGTGATGTAGCCGACCGTGTCGGGAATATTGATCGTGGTCGCGCCGGCTTTGATCGCGGCCTCCACGCAGCGGCAGAGAAAATCGAGCTCCGTGCGCGTGCCGTCTTCGGCCGACCACTCGACGTCGGCGACATGATTGCGCGCGCGCGTCACCGAGGCGGAGACCATCTCCAAGACGCGTTCCGGCTCCAGCTGGAGCTTGTATTTCATATGCACCGGCGAGGTGGAGATGAAGGTATGGATGCGCGGGCGCTTCGCCTCCCGCAGCGCTTCGGCGCAGCGGTCGATGTCCTTCTCGGACGCGCGCGCCAATCCGGCGACGGAGGCGTTCTTCACCCGCCGCGCCACTTCGCTGACGCTCTCAAAATCGCCAGGACTGGCGATCGGGAAACCGGCCTCGATAATATCGACGCCCAATTGGTCGAGGAGATCCGCGACCTCGAGCTTCTCTTCCAGGGTCATCGAGGCGCCGGGCGATTGCTCGCCGTCGCGCAGGGTGGTGTCGAAAATCAGGACGCGCGCGTCATTATCTGCGACGGCGCCGGGCTGTGACGTGTTGCTCATCGGTTTTGAAATCCTGCTGTGCCGCGCCCGCTGAGGGGCTCTAGTCGTCTGACTGCATGACATGTCCCCTGAAGGCCTGGGCGCGAGCCCGTCGGGCGCTCAGGGGCGACTAAGAAGCAGCAGGCCGAAAAGCGGCAGGGAACGCGGCCGAGCGAATCCGCGCGCGCGCGCCGGCGTCGCGTGGTCATTCGCAAAGGCTGTTGCGTGGGGCAACGATTTCGTCCCGTTCCGGCGGCGTTAGCCGCAATCAGGGGAAGAATAGCGCAAGAATGCCCCGCGCCGCAAGCGCCGCGTCGCCGCCCGCCATCTCGCGCGACTCGCGAGCGTCATAAAGTGAAACAGGCAATGACGCCAAACGCCTAAGCGTCCGGGCGAGGAGAATTTTTGCGGCTGAAACGCTTATGGCTCTTGCCGAAACGAACCGATGGGACCTAACATCAAAGGCATGGTCAAAACCGCATTCTCCATCCGTCATGCGCGTCCCGGAGACGCAGAGCAGATCACGCGCGTTCACGACGCCTCGTGGCGCTACGCCTATCGCGGCGTCATACCCGGCGCCGAGCTTGAGCGGATGATCGCTCGCCGCGGTCCCAACTGGTGGCATTCGGCCATCGTGCGCGGCACCGGTCTTCTCGTGCTCGACTTCGATGACGCCATCGTCGGCTACTCGACCTATGGGCGAAACCGCGTGCCGTCGATGCCCTATTCCGGCGAGATCTTCGAGATCTATTTGGCGCCCGAGCAGCAGGGGCTCGGCTTGGGACGTCGGCTGTTCAACGCCACCCGGCGCGAACTCGCCGAGCATGGCTATCTCTCCACCATCGTCTGGGCGCTCGCCGACAATGAGAAGGCGCTCGCCTTTTATCGCAGCCTCGGCGGACAGACCGTCCGCCGCGCGGAGGAGCGGTTCGGCGCGGACATGCTGACGCGCGTCGCTTTCGGCTTCGTTTCCGCCCCGGTGCGGTAAATCATATTGGGCGACATAAACGCGAAGCAATGTGAGGATACAGACCGCGCAGCGCCGCGATCCTCGCTAGGTTTGTTGCGCGACCTTCCTCAACACAACCCACTATTGCGCCGGCCGTTCAGGCTGCGCCATCTATCGCAATCGGAGCACTTGAATGCGTCTCGACGCCATCCCCATCGGCGCGAATCCGCCGCACGAAGTCAATGTGATCGTCGAGGTGCCGCTTGGCGGCGAGCCGATCAAATATGAGCTCGACAAGGCCTCCGGCACGCTCTTCGTCGATCGGTTCCTCTATACGGCGATGCGCTATCCCGGCAATTACGGCTTCATTCCGCATACGCTTTCCGACGACGGCGATCCCTGCGACGTGCTCGTCGCCAACACCCGTCCGGTGGCGCCCGGCGCCGTTATCGCGGTCAGGCCGATCGGCGTGCTGCGCATGTCGGACGAGGCTGGCGGCGACGAAAAGATCGTCGCCGTGCCGTCGGCGCGGCTCACGCAACGCTACATCGACGTCGAGAATTACACCGACCTGCAGGAGATGACCTGGCGACGGATCGAGCACTTCTTCGTGCATTATAAGGATCTCGAGCCCGGCAAATGGGCCAAGATCGCGGGCTGGGGCGACGCCGCCGACGCGCGTGCGCTGATCAGCGAGGCGATCGAACGGGCGCGAGCGGCGAAATAAGCTTAACGAAGCGGCGGCGTGCGCGACACGACGCCCTTCTTGAAACACGCTGGCCTGTCCTTCCAGGCGACGATGCCATTGTCCGACGCGGCGAAGCTTTGCGCCGAATCGATCAGCTCGTCGACATGGACGCCGCGATCGAGATCGCCGATCACATAAGTCCATTTGCCGCCGCCGGCGAAGGCGACCGTCGCCGGGCGCTTGCACACCGCGAGGCATTCCACCGGTTCGACCGCGATATCGAGATTGCGCTCGTTCAGCCGCGTGCGCAGCGCCTCCAGCAAAAGCGCGCCGGGCCGCATGTCGGCGTCGCCGCCGTCGCGGCATGAGACGCAAACAAAGACCGTGACGCCCGGCGCAGCCATTTAGAACTCCTGTCTATGGACGGGCCTTCTCGGCCAAAGTCGCGCCAAAGACAAGGGCGTGCGACGGCGCTGCTAGGGATTGAAGGCGCAGCGTGCGCCGCCGCCACCCTTTTCCGCCACCTCGTCGGCGTCGACGATGCAGTCGAGCCCGGTGATCGACGCGTGGGTTGTGCCCGCCGCGCCTTCCAGCACAACGCCGTTTTCGATCAAGGTCGCATAGAGTTCATGCGCCTTGCGGCCTTGCAATTCGATCTTCTTGGCGCCGAAGGTCAGCTCGCAGGCGCGGGAGGTGATGTCGACGTTGCCGGCGCGGCAGTCGATCGCGTCAGCCTTGACCGCAATGCGCAGATCCTTGGCGTGCGGCGCGTCCGCCTTACCGCTGAAGAACGCCGCAAGAAGCTTTTTGTTGGGCGCGCTCGTCTGGGGCGACAATTCGCCGACGATCGCCGCAAGCGCGAGCGCATTCGAGCCGTTGCTCGCCCCCGCTTGAGCGGCCGCGGGCGCGATGATGGACAAGAAAAGCAGCCCAATTGATTTATTGGCGATCATGGCGATTCCCCGACAAATGCATCTGCGCAATTGACCAAGAGCCGACGCCGAATTTGCGACGCAGGCGCGTTCAGTCGACGGCGACGAACATATCCGCCATTTCCGCGACCGTGAATGCGCGTCTGAAAATTAGAGGCGCCGGCAGACCGTCGACGCTCGATATGTGGCGGCTCTTGTTGAACTGCGAATATTTGGCCCGCACATGGGGCTCAGCAGCCCTTACGGCGCTCCCACATTTGAAGCTGATTGACGCGGCTTTTCTCCCAACCGCTCAGCCGCCCGTAAGGTGGAAAACAGCCGGCTCCGAAGGCGGCCCGCCCTCGGTCGGTATTGAAGCAATGGCCGTTACGCGCGTAAATCCGGTTGCGCGCGTACCAGAGTTCCTCGCAAGACATGTAAGCCGGATCCTGCGCCGCCGCCGGGGTCGGCGCGACGACCCCCATCGATCCCGCGCCTATCGCGCCGATAAGGCTAAGCGCCGCGAAAATCTTCTGTGTTCTCATCGGAAGTCCCCTCCGCTCATTGATGTTACGTACGATCCGCGCAGTTCTTTTCAATCACCATGTTGTTTTTTCTCTTCGCCGCCTGGCGGCGTGTCGAAAAATTCGGGCCGGTATTCGAAATGCATCGTGTCAAAATGCCCCCATTTGCCGCCCCAGATGAACCCATGGCGTTCGAAAATCTCCACGATTTCGTAAGGAATCCGATTGCGGTAACCGCCTTTGCGCCAGAGCCAATAATCAGAGAAGGCGGTGTTGAGATCAATCGCCGCGCCATAGGCGTGCATGCTGCGTTTGCCGGTGTCCTTCACAACGCGGCAATTGAAGGCGCCGGCGCTCGGATAAGCATGACGTTTAATGTCTTGGGGCAGACGATCGATTTCCGTGGCGACCGCGCGCAGCTTTTCGGCGACGCCATTGATCTTGGTGACTCTCACCTTGCCGGTGAACCAGGGAATATCGGTCAAATGCTTCTGCGTTTCGCCCTTGTCGCAATCCCCATACATTTTGTCGAAGAAGGCGGCGTTGCGGAAGCGTCCCGGATCGTCCTGCGGACCGGGAGGCTGCGTCAGCGCGCCCTTAGGATAGGGAAGGCTCAACTGATCGAGGAGAGAGGCGTTTTTCAGTTTCTCGTCGAAGCTCTTGTCGGTCCTGCCGTCTGAGAGATTTTGTCTTGTTCCGTCACGGAATATGATTCCGGCGTCGTCGCGACCGGCGATTTGATCTGGATAGGCGTGCGTCAACGCGTCGGGCGAAATCGCCTGCCCGCGAGCGGCGACGGAAAAGAAAAGCATCTCGACGCCCGCGAGGAGCAAGCCGATCTTTAGAGCGCGGCTCGCGAAAAAAGCGGAATCCGGTTTTTCGCGTCGAGCGCGCTCCATGCTTTTGCAATTGACCAGGTGATTTGCATTTTGGCGATTCCGCCAAAATGCAGCGTGATCTAGAGTCGGCGCGATCTTTTCATTCTTGTTGCCGTGAGAAGCCATTACGCGCCGCCAATTTTCGCCGAACGCCATACTTTCCGACGCTTTCTCCGCGCCCGACGGCGCCCGACGGCGAGGAGCCAAAGCATTTCCGCCATGTGTAGGCTTCTACCGCCTCCGGCAAAGCCGGGGAACTCCGTTACGGCTTATAGCGCCTCGCGCGAAAAAGCCGGACGTCACTTCTATTCGCGAGCCGCGCTCTAAGCGGCGTCGTGCCGCTTCTCGATCTTGCGTCGTCCGAAAGCAAGACGCGGCGGCCGACCGAGCCGGTCGCACTGGTCCGCGAGATGCAACACGCTTTCGACATGCACGTTGCGCGTCTCCGTGCGGACGCCATGGGCGCGGAGTTTGGCGAAGGCGCGCGATAGCGTCTCCTGCTTCACGCCGAGACGCGCGGCGATCAGGCGCTTGTCATAGGGCAGGCGGAAGAGGCACCGGTCTTCGCCCGGCGGGCAGAGGCCGAGTAGGAAACGGGCAAGGCGCTGATCGGCGTTCTGGCTCTTGAGCGACTCGATCTCGCCGAGGAGACGCGCGATGCTCTCCTTGGAGTATTGCATCACCGCGGCGCAGAGCGACGGCGACTCCTTGACCAGCCGGGCGAACAGCGCCGCCGGCAGCTTGAGCACGCGGGTCGCGCCGACCGCCTTGGCGGAGAGCGTGTGACTCTCATCGGCGTCGGTCGGGGCTTCGCCGATGATTTCGCCGTCCGAGCAAATGCCAATGAGCGTTTGGCGTCCCGAAGTCGAAATGCGCAGCAGCTTTACATAGCCGCTCAAAACAAATGCGAGGTCCGTGACGACAGCGCCTTGATGGAAAAGCACATCGCCGTCCTGGAGGGACTCGATCCTGGCGTCCGCCGACAGACGCGACAATGTCGCTTCGTCGACCCCGGCGAAGAGCGGCGTGCTGCGCAACTCCCCCGGACCCGCCGGCTGCGGCGCGCACAAACCGGCGCGGCTCTTTTGCGAGACGCTGTCATAGCTTCGCACGGCGGGGCCGGTGTCGACTGTCAAGCTCGCGCCTCCTCCAGAAGCGCACGGAATTACGCGCGTCATCCAGGGGATGACGACGCATGAAGCGGAGGCGCCGCCGCTCCCTCCCGCGCATATTTCTCTTAATGCCGCCAAGGGGAAGGCTAACGCGAACCGTCAACCCGCGAAAGGCGACGAACGCGGGACAAACCGTCGCACGGTCAGCGTCGTTGGTCGCCACGCTCCAGCAGAAACACAGCCTGTTCGCCGAAGAGATTCCAAACCCACCAAGGCGCGCTGAAGCGGATCGGCGCGCCGGCGCGATCAAAGGCGACGCCGCGCTCGATGTGCGCGCCGAGTTCGTCGACGATCTCGACGAAGTCACGGATGGTGCATAGATGAATGTTCGGCGTATCATGCCAGTGATAATCGAGTCGCCCGGTGACCGGCATGCGGCCGCCAAAGGCGAGCTGCGCGCGCACGCGCCAATAGCCGAAATTGGGAAATGAGATGATGGCGCGCCGACCGATGCGCAGCATGTTGGCGAGCGCCGCGCGCGGGCGCCTTGTCGCCTGCAGCGTCTGGGAAAGAATGACGTAGTCGAATCCGTCGTCCGGATAATCGGAGAGGTCGGTGTCGGCGTCGCCTTGAATGACGGAAAGTCCTTTCGCCACGCATTCGTTGACGCCGCGCTGCGAGAGTTCGACGCCGCGGCCGTCGACGCCCTTCTTCTGCGCCAGGAGCTGCAGCAAGGCGCCGTCGCCGCAGCCGACGTCGAGAACGCGCGCGCCGGGCGCGACCATCTCGGCGATGACGGCGAGATCGAGACGCGATTGCTCGAGCGGCTGCGCGGGCCGTTCAGGCGCGTTCGCCGCAGGCGTGTAGTTCATTTCGAGCTTCCGTCAGGCGCGAGCCCGCGCGCGTTTGCGGCTGAATCGAGAAAGCCGCGCGTCGTCGCAATGAACATCGGCTCGTGCAGCAGGAACGCGTCGTGCCCCTTGTCGGACTCGATTTCGACGAAGGACACCGACGCGCCCCCGGCGTTGAGCGCGTGAACGATGGCGCGCGAGTCCGAGGTGGGATAGAGCCAGTCCGACGTGAAGGAGACGACGCAAAAGCGCGTCTTCGTGTCCTTGAAGGCCATGGCGAGCGAACCGCCATAGTCGGCGGCAAGATCAAAGTAGTCACAGGCGCGGGTGACGAAGAGATAGGAATTGGCGTCGAACCGCTCGACGAAGGCGAGGCCCTGGTAGCGCAGATAGTTCTCGACCTGAAAATCCGCGTCGAAGGAGAAGGTCGGCGCGCTGCGGTCCTGCAGCTTGCGGCCGAACTTACGCTGCAGCGCCGCTTCCGAGAGATAGGTGATGTGCGCTGACATGCGCGCCACCGCGAGTCCCTTCTCCGGCCGCACGCCCTGCTCCTGATAGCGCCCCGAGCGCCAGTCCGGATCGGCCATCACCGCCTGTCGGCCGACTTCGTGAAAGGCGATGTTTTGGGCCGAATGCTTGGCGGCGGTGGCGATCGGCATGGCCGAGAAGACCCGCTCCGGATAGCTCGCCGCCCATTGCAGCACCTGCATGCCGCCCATCGAGCCGCCGGCGACGCAAAACAGCGTCTCGATGCCGAGATGATCGATGAGCATCGCCTGCGCCCGCACCATGTCGCGGATGGTGACGACCGGGAAGTCGACGCCATAGGGCTTGCCGGTCGCGGGGTTGATCGACGCCGGGCCGGTCGTGCCCATGCAGCCGCCGACGACATTCGAGCAGATCAGGAAATAGCGGTCGGTGTCGAAAGGCTTGCCGGGGCCGACCATCGCCTCCCACCAGCCGGACTTGCCGGTGACGGGATTTACGCCTGCGGCATATTGGTCGCCGGTGAGCGCATGGCAGAGCAGAATGGCGTTGCTGCGCGCAGCGTTGAGCGTTCCACGGGTCTCGTAAGCGATCGTGAGCGGCGCGATGCGGCCGCCGCCGTCGGTCAAAAGCGGTCGGTCCGGGGAAAAAACGACGGTTTTTGGCGCGAAGCCTTCGCTGCAGGCCGGCCGCGCTTCTGTCAATACGGACAAGCGATCATCCTAGCGTTCGATATGCCGAACAATTCGTTCGGCAACATCGATGGGGCCGGCGGAGGTGTCAAGCGCCGCGCGGCGGCGCACAATGTTTCGAATCCAGATTAACGAGACGTCATCTCCCGCGCCATCTCCCGCGCCATCTCCCGCGTCATGGCCGCGCTTGTCGCGGCCATCCACGCGATGACGCGATCCAAATGTGACGACATGAGCCGAACACGCCGTCTCCGCACGATACGTTTCCGCAATGTCCCGGCGTGGATGCCCGGTGCAAGGCCGGGCATGACGGCTGAAAGCTAGGCTGAAACCCGAGGTCGAAGCCTGCGGGGGCGCCGACCGGCGCGCGGCCTTCGCTGGTTCGGGCGCGGATGAGGTCGTACGCGAATTCGGCGATGCCGCCCAAGAAGGTTAGCAGCGAGCGCCCTCTGCGCGGTAGCTGCGCCCCTCAATCGAAAAGCGTCGGCGACGGCTCGCCCGGCGGCGGGGCGCTCATCGTCTCGACGGCGGCGGCGAGCTGCGCGAGATCTTCGGGGCGGGACAGCCGATGATCGCCGTCGGCGATAAAGGTCAGCGTCACCGGATCGGCGTTCAGATGCTCCACGATCGTCAGCGCATGCCGCCAGGGCACGGCGTCATCGCGCATGCCCTGCAGAATATGCACGCGCGCATAAGCGCGCATGAGGCCGCCGAGCAGCAGATGATGGCGCCCCTCTTCAATCAGCCGCCTTGTGACCGGCCCGTGATCCGGCTCCTTGGCGGGCAGGACGCCCTTTTCCAAGAGTTCGCGGCGCGTCGCTTCGTCGAAGCCCTCCCACATCAGCGCCTCGGTGAAGTCCACCGCCGGCGCGAGCAGAATCAGTCCGGCGAGCCTTGCGCTCTCGCCTTTTTCGGCGAGCCGGCGCGCCAGAAGCAGCGCGATCCAGCCGCCCATCGAACTGCCGATGACGATCTGCGGCCCCTGCGTCGAGCGCTCGAAAACGGCGAGGCTCTGCTCCAGCCAGTCGCCGATGCAGCCCTCCTCGAAACGTCCCGCCGAGCGGCCGTGGCCGGAATAGTCGAAGCGCAGAAAGGCGCGCCCGCGCGCTTTTGCCCATTCGTCGAGGGCGCTCGCCTTGGTTCCGTCCATATCGGAGGCGAAGCCTCCAAGCCAGACAAGGCCCGGCGCGTTGCCGGACTCGGCCGTCGCGGCGCGCCATCGCCGCGCGATGCGCCAGACGCCCCCCGCCGGATTGGGAATGTCGAGGAAGTCGAGCGTGTCCGACAAGCAGGTTCACTTATGATCGAAGAGGCGACGCGATTGAAAATAGGCGGTTCGCTCACAGTTGGTAAAGGATCTCGCAACAGAATGCCGCAGCCGGACGATTCTGTCCGGGGCTTGCGTTAGCCAGCGATGTCGCAACAAACCGCCACGATCGCCGCCCCCGGCCAGCGACTCGCCGGACGAACGATCCTGCAGATCGTGCCCGATCTCCAGTCCGGCGGGGCGGAGCGCGCGACGGTGGACGTGGCCGAGGCGCTCAGCCGGGTCGGCGCCCGCTGTCTTGTGGCGTCGCGCGGCGGCCGCATGGTCAGCGAGTTGCAGTCGAAAGGCGGCGTCTGGGCGCCGTTTCCGGCGGCGACGAAAAATCCCTTCGCGATGGCGCTGAATTCGGTGCGGCTTGCGCGC
>JALHNR010000129.1 GCA_022843525.1 Methylocystis sp.
CAGAGAATTCCGGCGTCGTCGTCGAGGTGAATTCGGAGACGGACTTCGTCGCCCGCAACGCCGATTTCCAGACGCTTGTGAAGAACATCGCCGAAGTCGCCTTAAAGAGCGGCGCGAGCGACGTCGAGGCGCTCGGCAAGGAAGCCTATCCCGGCGGTGGAACGGTGAGCGAAGCGATCACCCATGCGATCGCCGGCATCGGCGAGAACCTGACGCTGCGCCGCGCCGCCGCGCTGAGCGTCAGCGAGGGCGTGGTCGGCCGCTACGTGCATGCGCAGGTCGTCGACGGCCAGGGCAAGATCGCGGTGATCGTCGCGCTCGAATCGAAGGGCGACAAGGACGTGCTGGCGACGCTCGCGCGCCAGCTCGCCATGCATGTCGCCTCGGCGAATCCGCTGGCGCTTGACGCCTCGGGCCTCGACCCGGCGACGGTCGAGCGCGAAAAGAAGCTGCTTGCCGAGAAGAACGCCGGCAAGCCGGAGAACGTGCTGCAGAAGATTATCGACTCTGGCATCAAGACCTACGCCAAGGAGGTCTGCATGCTCGATCAGGTCTCGAACCATCCTGACCACAGCGGCAAGACCGTGGCGCAGGCGGTGAAGGAACTGGAGGGCAAGGCCGGCGCGCCGATCGCCATCAAGGGCTTCGTGCGCTACGCGCTCGGCGAAGGCATCGAGAAGCAGACGAGCGACTTCGCCGCCGAGGTCGCGGCCGCCGCGAAGGGGTAAATCAATCCTTCCGCTTGTGGTGAAAAGATTAGTGCGGGCCGGGGCGTTGACCCCGGCCTTTTTTGTTTCCGCGAACCTCTCCGCGTCATGCCCGGCCTTGTGCCGGGCGCCCACGGGTCGACTCAGGCCGGCTAAGCCCGGCCATGACGGCTGAAAGGTTTGCGCCCTCACTCTCTCCGCATCGCCGCCGCGACCTTCGCCTCATCGTTCTTCGGGCCCGTGCGTGAAGAGGATGCAATCAGCTGTTGGCCATGCTTTTGGGTTGTCGCCCCCGCGCGAAACAATCGCTGGCGGGCGGCGTTTAGGCTCCAGACATTGGTTTTCGTCGCAGGGCGAAGATCGAGCAGGAGGAGCAGCGCATGCGCGCCAAGAAGACCGCCGCAGACGAAATGATTCGCGGACCGCGCGTTGCGAGCGCGATCGAAACCGACACCTCCG
Organism: Methylocystis sp.; assembly: GCA_022843525.1. GTDB lineage: Bacteria > Pseudomonadota > Alphaproteobacteria > Rhizobiales > Beijerinckiaceae > Methylocystis. The sequence continues at coordinate 1,167 of JALHNR010000129.1, forward strand.
TGCTCGGCTTCGACGATGCGCGTTCCCCGCGGGAACTGCGCGACCCGCGCGAACTCTATCCCAAGCCGCCCTTCGAGAAGCAGACCCAGCCCTGGCCGGGTCTCGCCGGCCTCATGACGCCGCGCCCCGATCATGGCGAAGAGAGCTACCGAGGCTCGGGGCGTCTCCTTGGCCGCAAGGCGCTGATCACCGGCGGCGACAGCGGCATCGGCCGCGCCGCGGCGATCGCCTTCGCTCGCGAAGGCGCCGACGTCGCCATTAATTATCTACCGGAGGAGGAGGCGGACGCGAAGGAGGTCATGGACCTCATGGGCGAGGCCGACATCAATGCGGTGGCGCTTCCGGGAGATATTCGCGACGAAGGCTTTTGCCGCAAGCTCGTCGACGATGCGGCGCGTGATCTCGGCGGCCTGGACATTCTCGTCAACAACGCCGCGCGCCAGCACGCGCGCAAATCGATCCTCGACATTACGACCGAGGATCTCGACTGGACGCTCAAAACCAATCTTTACGCGCTGTTCTGGATCACGAAAGCCGCGATTCCGCATCTCCAGCCGGGCTCATCGATCATCAATACGAGTTCGATCGTCGCCTTCGATCCGTCGCCGCAGCTTCTGGATTATTCGGCGACCAAGGCCGCCATTCTCAACTTCACCAGATGTCTGGCGAAGCAGCTCGCCGACAAAGGCATCAGGGTCAACGCCGTCGCGCCCGGCCCGTTCTGGACGCCGTTGCAGCCGAGCGGCGGACAATTCCCCGATCACCTGACCGAATTTGGCGCCGACACGGCGCTCGGACGGCCGGGACAACCGGCGGAAATCGCGCCGCTTTATGTGCTGCTCGCGTCAAGCGAAGCGAGCTTCGCGACGGGACAGGTGTTTGGCGCGACGGGCGGCGAACCGGGGCCGTAATCAAATGCGTGAATGATGTCCTGACCGACGCGTAGCAGTCGGTCACAATCGGCCGCGGTCCGTTTGCAGTCGTTCGCCCGAAGTCTGCACGCTTGCGTCGCGGCTCCCGTTGGCTCGTAACAGTGGCTTCATTCAGCACTCGTGCGACTGCCTCACTTGCGGGCGCCGCGCGGCCTCCGTATGAAGACCACGCCCCGCTTCAGCCACCGAGAGACGCCTCATGTCCGACCTCACGTCGACGCGACGATTCAAGCGTGTGGTCGTCAAGCTCTCCGGGGAAGCCCTGCAGGGGTCGGCGCCGCACGGGCTTGACGCCGTCACGCTCGCCCGCATCGCCGCCGACCTCGCGACCGCCGCGGACGCGGGGCATGAGATCGCCGTCGTCGTCGGCGGCGGCAATTTCTTTCGCGGCATCAAGGGCGCCGACACCGGCATCGAGCGCGCGCGCGCCGATTCGATCGGCATGCTGGCGACGGTGATGAACGGGCTGGCGCTGGAGCAGGCGGTCGAAGGGCAGGGGCGGCAGGCGCGCTGCCTCTCCGCCGTCACCATGCCGTCCATATGCGAATCCTTTTCGCGCCGCGCCGCCCTGCATCATCTGGCCAAGGGACGCGTCGTCATTGCGGCCGGAGGCACCGGCAATCCCTTCTTCACGACGGACACCGGCGCCGTGTTGCGCGCCGCGGAGCTCTCCGCCGACGCGGTGCTCAAAGCCACTCAGGTCGATGGCGTCTACACCGCCGATCCCAAGCGCGATCCGACCGCCCAGCGCTACGACCGCTTGAGCCATGACGAAGCGATCGCCAAAAATCTGGCGGTGATGGATACGGCGGCCTTCGCGCTCGCTCGCGAGAATAAGATCCCGATTCTCGTCTTTTCGATCGCCGAGGCCGGCGCCATCGACGGGGCGCTTTCCGGTCGGGCGCGCGCCACCCTCGTCGCGCCGTAAGACCCTTTCGCGCGCGACGCGAAATCGTGCAATAAATCTTGCGCCGCGGAGCCGCAGCGCCGGCGAGGGCGGCGGCGTGCGCCTTTTCGCCGCGCCACGTATGAAAACATAAGAAGCCGAGCCGCGCGAGTGTTCGTGAGAGCGGCGACAGATCAAAGACAGGTTGTGAACATGGCGGAAACTTTTGACCTTGCGGATATGAAGCGCCGCATGCAGGGCGCGGTCGCGACGCTCAAGCACGAATTCGGCGGGCTTCGCACAGGACGCGCCTCGACGAGTTTGCTCGATCCGATTCATGTTGAAGCTTATGGGCAGGTTTCGCCGCTCAATCAGGTCGCCACCGTCAGCGTGCCCGAGCCGCGTCTTCTTTCGGTGCAGGTATGGGACAAGGCGCTGGTCATCGCCGTGGATAAGGCGATTCGCGAGGCCAATCTCGGTCTTCAGCCGACGGTTGAAGGTCAGAACTTGCGCATACGCATGCCGGAGCTGAACGAGCAGCGCCGCAAGGAACTCGTCAAAGTCGCGCATAAATACGCCGAGGAGGCGCGGGTCTCCGTGCGCCACGTGCGCCGCGACGGCCTCGACATTCTCAAGAAGTTGCTAAAGGATCACGCGATTCCCGAGGACGACGAGAAGCGCCACGAACAAGAGGTGCAGAAAGCGACGGACGAGACGGTGAAGGAGATCGACGCCGCGCTCGCCGCCAAGGAAAAGGAAATCATGCAGGTCTAGGAAGCTGCGACGTCGCCTGGCGCAGGTCCCATGGCCATTCGGAACCCGAATATGACGGAAAGCGACATTCTGGAGGCGCAAACGACCGCGCAGCGCGCGCGCGCGGCGCCGCGTCATGTCGCGCTGATCATGGACGGCAACGGCCGCTGGGCGGCCAAGCGGGGCTTGCCGCGATTCGAAGGGCATCGGCGCGGCGTCGAGGCGCTGCGCCGCACGGTGCGGGCGGCGATCAAGCTCAACATCGGCTATCTGACGGTCTATTCCTTCTCGGCGGAAAACTGGTCGCGACCGCGCGAGGAGGTGGAAAGCCTCCTATCGCTGCTGCACCGTTTCATCCGCAACGACCTGGCGGAGTTGCACGCGAGCAATGTGCGCGTGCGGGTCATCGGCGCGCGCGCCGAACTCGCGCCCGACATCTCGGACCTGCTGCGCGAGGCCGAGCAGATGACGCAGGCGAACTCCGGGCTGACCCTCGTCGTCGCGTTCAACTATGGCGCGCGGCAGGAGATCGCAGCGGCGGCCCGTGCGCTCGCGGAAATGGTGGCGCAGGGCCGACTGGCGCCCGAGGAGATCGACGCCGACGCCATCGCGCAGCGTCTCGACACGGCGGACATTCCCGATCCCGACCTGATTATCCGCACGTCGGGCGAGCAGCGGCTGTCGAATTTCCTGCTGTGGCAGGCGGCGTACGCCGAATTCATCTTCTTGCCGATTCTCTGGCCCGATTTCGACGAGGGCGCGCTGGCGGCGGCGATCGCCGAATACGCCCATCGCGATCGGCGCTTCGGCGGGCTTGAAGCCGCGGCGCGCAGCGCCAAGACCGCTTCATGACGGCGGATCGAAGGGAGCCAACCATAAGCGGCGCCGGGCGATCAAAGTCGTCTGCCGGAGGCTTCGCCGACCTCGGGCCGCGCGTCGCCTCCGCTGTGGCGATGGTCTCTGCGGCGCTTGGCGCGCTCTATCTTGGCGGCGACGTCTTCGCGCTCTTTTGGCTGGCGGCCGCTTTCGCGGTGAGTTGGGAGTGGCAGAACCTGATCGGCGGCGAGGGTCGCGCCGCCAGAATCGCCGTCGGCGGCGCGGCGGTCGCCGCCGCACTGGCGTTCGGACGCGTCTCCATGCCGGGCGCCGCCGCGCTCGCGATTGTTGTTTTTGCCCTTGCGGGCGCAGCGCTGGCGGGAGCCGAGCGTCGGCTTTGGGCCGCGGCGGGCGTCTTCTACGCCGGAGCGCTCGCCTTCTCCGTATGTCTCTTGCGCGAATCGGCCGATGTCGGCGCGCTCGCGATCGCCTTCCTGTTCGCCGTGGTTTGGGGCACCGACATCTTTGCCTATTTTGGCGGCAGGCTGATCGGCGGACCCAAGCTTTGGCCGCGCGTCTCGGCCGGCAAGACATGGTCCGGCACCATCACCGGCGTCCTCTGCGGCGCATTCCTTGGCCTCGTCGCCGTTTACCTCGGCACCGGCCCGCAACTTGCGAACTGGCGTGTGTTCCTGGTCGGACTGGCCGCTGCAGCCTTTTCGCAAGTCGGCGATCTTTTCGAATCTTCGGTTAAGCGCCGCTTTGGGGTGAAGGACTCGAGCCAACTCATTCCTGGTCATGGCGGCGTCATGGATCGGCTCGACGGCTTCATCTTCGCCAGCGCCTTCGCGGCGGCGGTGGGCCTGCTGCGCGGCGCGCCGTCGGTGGCGGCCGGTCTTTTCTTCTGGTAGGGCGGAGCCAATGGCATTAGCAAACGGACAGTTTCACGCGCACGCCCCGGCTCAGCCGAGGGCGCTGGCCCCGCGCCGCATCGTGCTGCTGGGCGCGACGGGCTCGATCGGCCGTTCGACGGTCGACATTCTCGAACGCGATCCGGAGGGGTTTTCGGTGTCGGCGGTGGCGGGCGGCCGCGATGTCGAGGCGCTGGCGCGCGTCGCCCGCGCGGTCAGGGCCGAATTCGCGGCGATCCGCGACGAGAGCGCCTATGCGGCGCTCAAGGAAGCGCTCGCCGGGACCAACACTCAGGTCGCCGCGGGTCGCGAGGCGATCATCGAGGCCGCGCTGCGCGACGCCGATCTCGTGGTCTCCGCCATCGTCGGCGCCGCCGGCGTCGAGCCGACCTACGCGGCGCTGGCCGCCGGCCGCGACGTGGCGCTCGCCAATAAGGAATGTCTCGTCTGCGCGGGCGTGCCCTTCATGCGGACGGCGGCGGAAATGGGCGTGCGGCTGCTGCCGATGGACAGCGAACACAACGCCATTTTCCAGGCGCTCGGCGGCGAAGACCCCTCCCGCATCGAACGCATGATCGTCACGGCCTCCGGCGGACCCTTCCGCACCTGGAGCAAGGAGCGCATCTCCGAGGCGAGCGTCGAAGAGGCGCTCAACCATCCCAATTGGGCGATGGGCCCGAAAATAACCGTCGACTCGGCTGGCATGATGAATAAGGGGCTCGAACTGATCGAGGCTCATCATCTTTTCGGCATTCCGGCCGAAAAGCTCGAAGTCGTGGTCCATCCGCAGTCGATCGTCCATGGGCTCGTCGCTTTTTCCGACGGCTCGGTGACCGCGGGAATCGCCGTGCCGGACATGCGCACGCCGATCGCCCATTGTCTGGGCTATCCCGACCGGCTGACGACCCCGACGCCGCGCCTCGATCTGGCGAAAATCGCCACGCTGACATTCGAAGCTCCTGATTTTGATCGGTTTCCGGCGCTCAGACTGGCGCTCGACGTTCTGCGCGCCGGCGGCGGCCTGCCGACCGTGCTCAACGCCGCCAATGAAATCGCCGTCGAAGCCTTCCTCGATCGCCGCATTTCCTTCGACGGAATCGCTCGCCATGTGGCGGAGGCCTGCGAGGCCGCTTTGCGCGACGGAACCGCAAATGCGCCCGCAACAGTTGAGGATGCCCTCGCGGTGGACCATATTGTGAGAGAAAGATCGCGATCGGCCTTGGCCGGGCGTGCCGCATCAGGCATGCTGCTTCAGTGATCATGGCGCGCGCCGCCGGCAGGCTGGGCGCAAGCGAGACCTGCGAGACAGCGCTTTGCTAGACCTCCTGACGACCTTCGCCTTTTATCTCATCCCCTTCGTGCTCGTTCTCACGCTGGTCGTGTTCGTGCATGAATTTGGACACTTCATCGTCGGCCGATGGTGCGGCGTGAAGGTGGACGCCTTCTCTATCGGCTTCGGACCGGAGCTGTGGTCTCGGGTGGATCGTCTCGGCACGCGCTGGCGCATCGCCAGCATTCCGCTCGGCGGCTACGTCAGCTTCCATGGCGACGCCAACGCCGCCAGCGCGCCGGACCCCGAAGCCGTGCGCGCGATGCCCGAGAGCGAGCGCGCGGTGACCTTCGCGGCGCAGTCGGTATGGAAGCGCGCCGCCATCGTCTTCGCCGGTCCTTTTGCGAACTTCATTCTGGCGATCGCGATTTTCGCAATTCTCTTCGGCGTTTATGGGCGGACGGTCTACGCGCCGCGCGTCGGCTCGCTGACGCCTGGCGGCGCTGGCGCCGCTGCGGGCTTCATGGCCGGCGACCTGGTGCTGACCGTCGACGGCGCGCCGGTCGACTCCTTTTCGAATCTGCAGGAAATCGTTTCGGGTTCGGCCGACAAAAAGCTCGTTTTCGTAATTCAACGCGGCGATGAGCAGCTGACGCTTCCGGTCGTTCCCGCCCTGCGCGAGGTCGAGAGCGCGATCGGCAAAATCCGAATCGGCATGCTGGGCATTCAGGCGTCAAAGGCCGCAGCCGACATCCGTCGGGAACGCTACGGACCTGCCGACGCGGTGGCGATGGGCGTGCAGGAAACGTGGACGGTCGTGCGCCGCACCGGAAATTATATCGGCGGACTGGTCACTGGACGGGAGAGCGCCGATCAGCTCTCCGGACCGATTGGCATCGCGCAAGTCTCGGGACAAATGGCGCAGGCGGTCTCCAAGGTCGGCATCGCGCCGCTGTTGAGCCTCATCGCGATTCTCTCGGTCTCAATCGGCCTGCTCAACCTCATGCCGGTGCCGCTGCTCGACGGCGGACATTTGCTGTTCTTCGCGATTGAGGCGGCGCGCGGCCGCGCGCTCAACGAGCGCGCGCAGGAAGTCGCCTTCCGAGTGGGTCTCGCGATGGTTGGCGCGCTGATGATTTTCTCGACCTACAACGACATCGCGCGGCTTATTCACAAGCTCACCGGCTCAGGCTCCTAGCGCGCTTCCAAGATCACCGGGAATCATGTGATCGAAAGGAATCGCTCTAAATAAAAATGCTGGAGCGGGTTCTCATCGAAAATGCTGTCAGCTTTTTCGGAGCCTGCACGGGCGCACGCGGCCGCTGCAACGACGTGCGCGCAGGATGCCGTTTAAGCGCGCGATTCCCGTCGTAATTTGGACATGATGACGTTTGCGGCGCCACGTCTTAACCATGCGCTGACCATGAATCGTGGCTTTAACGTCACGCCTTCGACAAATTGCAGAAACAACATTTAATCTGCATTTGCAGGGTGGGGTAAACCTTGTAGAAGGAATCGCTCACCGCCGGCCAAGCGCCGATCGCCGGCGCATTTACATGAGTTTCGCGCCGCGGCCCGGGCGGCGACGTTGCGACGAGGACCTGCACTTTATGCGCTCAATCAGCAGCATTTGGAAATCATCGTTCCTGTTCGCGGTCGTGGCCGCTCTGCTGGCGTTTAGCGTTCCGGCGTTCGCCGCCGCCGACATCAATCGGATCGCGTTCGAGGGCAACAGCAAGGTCAAAACCGACATGCTGCAGGAGCAGGTGCGCTCGCGCGCCCGCACGGAATTCAACCCGCAGATGGCCGAGGCCGACGTGGCGCGATTGACGGAAGTCTATCGCCGGTCGGGACGCGCTGCGGCGAAAGTGAGCTATCGCACGGTTGATCTGCCGAACGGACGAGTCGATCTGGTCTTCACCATCGTTGAAGGCGACAAGACCGGCGTTAAGGAGATCCGATTCATCGGGAATGAGGTCTACTCCACACGCCGTCTCGTCGGCATGATGGAGACGACGGAAATGAACTTCCTGTCGTTCCTCAAGACAAGCGACGTTTATGATCCCGACCGCATCGCCGCGGACCTCGAACTCATTCGTCGATTCTATCTCAAGAACGGCTACGCCGATTTCCGCGTGATCAGCTCCGACGTGCAGTTCGATCCGACGGCCGGCGGTTACATCATCAGCATCGTGGTGAACGAGGGCCCGCAGTATCGGGTGTCAACGGTCAGCGTCGAATCCCATCTTCCCGACGTGGACAGCGCCGCGTTGAATGATTTGCTGCGGCTTGCGCCGGGCGACGTCTACAACGGCGACGCGGTTGAGAAGACCGTCGAAGCGCTGACCCGCGAAATCGCCAGGAAGGGCTATGCCTTCACCCAGGCGCGCCCGCGCGGCGAACGCAATCCGGCCGATCAGACGGTCGCGATCCAGTTCCTGCTCGAGGAAGGGCCGCGGGTCTATATTGAACGCATCAACATTCGCGGCAACACGCGCACGCGCGACTACGTCATTCGCCGCGAGTTCGATATCGGCGAGGGCGACGCCTATAACCGCGTCCTGATCGACCGCGCCGAACGCCGGCTGAATGGCCTCGGCTATTTCAAGAGGGTGAAAATCACCAATGAGCCGGGCTCAGCGCCGGACCGCGTGATCCTGAACGTCGACGTCGAGGACCAGCCCACCGGCAACTTCGGCATCTCTGGCGGTTATTCGACGAACCAGGGCTTCATCGCCGAAGTGTCGGTGTCGGAAAGCAACTTCATGGGCCGCGGCCAGGCGGTGCGCCTTTCGGTGCAGGGCGGCCAGATCGCTCGCGGCGTGACGTTCAGCTTCACGGAGCCTTATTTCCTCGACCAGCGCATCGCCGCCGGCTTCGACGTCTTCGTGCGTCGACAGGACGCTTATAACTACTCGATCTACAGCTCGACGTCCTACGGCGGCACGTTGCGCTTCGGCATACCGGTCACCGAAGAGCTCAGCTTCTCGCCGCACTACTCGATCTATCAGACGACGATCTCAATCCCGAACGACAAGAATCGTCCTTACAACGACTGTTTGGTGCCGGTGTTTGGCTACACGCCTGGTTTCACTCCGTTCTACCCGCAGCCCGAATATCCGAACCTCCTGGTCAACTGCCAATCGAACGGCGAAGCCTCGCTCGCGATCAAGGAGTCGCAGGGCGGGCTGCTGACGTCGCTCGTCGGCTATTCGCTGAACTACAGCACCATCGACAACTTCAAGAACCCCCATAACGGCTGGCTGGCTTCGCTCAATCAGGACGTGGCGGGTCTCGGCGGCGGCTCGCGCTATCTGCGCACGACCGGCGATATTCGCTACTTCCGCGAGATTCCCTATCTGGACGACGTGGTCGGCATCGCCCGTCTGCAGGGCGGCGATCTGTCGACCTTCGGCGGCTACAAGCCGCGCATTCAGGACAATTTCAACCTCGGCCCCAGCCTGGTGCGCGGCTTCGCGCCGGGCGGCATTGGTCCCCGCGATTCGAACATTCTGACGAGCTTCAACAACAATCGCGGCAACTCGCTGGGCGGCTCCAACTATGTCGGCGCATCGCTCGAAGTTCAGTTCCCGTTCTGGTACCTGCCCAAGGATCTGGGCTTGAGAGGCGCGCTCTTCGCCGACGCCGGTTCGCTATGGAATTTCAGCGGCAAGACGAACTACGCCAATAATCTGCCGACGATTCCCGGCGTGACCTGCATCGGCGCCTATACGCCGCAGGCGGGCTTCGGCCAGGGCAATTGCGTGGTGCCGATCGCGAACAAATTCGCCATCCGCTCGTCGGTCGGCGCTTCGGTGTTGTGGAATTCGC
>JALHNR010000130.1 GCA_022843525.1 Methylocystis sp.
CGCGGAAATGGATCACAAATACTTCCTTCGTTGGCTCGAATTCCCCATGGAGGAAGGCGATGAAGGAGCCTGGAAGATCGAGGACCCCAGCCCGCTGAAGGTGCGATCGGAACTGATTTTTGATCCTTTTCGCTGTGATCGAATTCAGCTGCTGGGGCGTGAAGACCCATTGTTCGTTGAGGATCGTGAAGGTCCGCAGGTTGGAATTCGGATGACGCTTTAGAGCGTAAAGCAGGGCGCCAATCACTCGTTGACGGGTTCGCCGCATAGAGAGAGATGACGAAAGCGTAAGTTCATCGCCTTCTGAGGCGACATTCGATTGCAACTTCTGAATCAGATGTTCGGCGGCTTTAACCTCGATAGAGGACGATGCCGGGCGTAACGCCCTTAGCTTCGTTGGTCGGATCCCGCGTTTGGTTTCCAGACGCTGTGGATCACGAAGATCGGTTAGACAGCTTTTGATTGCGCCAATGCGATGTTTGTCCTCCCGTAGGGAGTCATCGACGGTTTCAAACCATTCAAAAGAATCTACGGACATGCTGACGTCGCCAACCGCACGTTTGGATTGACCATAGGAGCGGCTCGATGGTTCAGTGGGCGTTGCTCCATGCGACCGGTGGCGTCGCCTGGAAATTGTAGTTCCTGGCATCGTTGAGGTGTCCATTTTCGAGGATGGCCGTTGTGCTTTGCGTGCGAATGGCTTTGCTCGGCGCTGGTCAATCCGACGCATTTTGCCGGGCGGCTCGCGAGCGTTCGCCTACCCAGGTTTCGGCTGCGGCTCGAGCAATTCGGCGAGATTTCGCAGTATCGAGCTGACCGCTTGATCGCTGTCTAATAGGCGGGCCAGCGCACTAACTTTGACACTGCTTAACCGGTCCAGAGGCACGGTTAGCTCTGCGAGAAGGTCCTCCGCAGATGCAATTTCAACACGCAGTACCGGATCTTCTTCCGATTCCATCCAGTCTGATCTTCCGAGGTCAGGCATTTTTTTGCATTCGGCTTCAGGTTGAGCCTTTCTTGCGGCCCTCCTCCTGCAGTCTTTGATTTTTTTACCGCGAAACCAGTCTGCGAAGCGTTCCTTCGATACGCCCTCATCGCGCGCCACCTTGAGGATACTGGCGTGGCTGGAGCACAGCTTACGCTCGGAAACGTTTTGCGGTTTCGCAGTGAGCTCCAGCGCCATTAGCTCGATTTTGGCCGCGGATATCTTTCGCGTTCGTTTCGAAGACAGACGATCAACTGCGACCTGAATGGCAGTGTCGCCGCCCCATCTAATTTCGAGACTTAAGGAGTACGCCACCGCGAGAGCGGCCGTTAAAATCTCGCGACCACTCGTATAGAATCCACGGCTATCGAACCTCTCGGCTTCGTGAAGGGCGTTGACCAGCGACTCGCCAGGGGAGAGCACTTCCGCGCTAATTGGCTCGACCACACGTGTATCCATCGCAACATCGGATCGCCGAACGTCGAAGGATATTTCGCTCCCGCCGAAATAAGCGGGTTGGTCGACTTTCTGCTCTGGGCGATCGGACATCATTGTGGGTCCTGGGGGCTATAAAAACATAGTTAGATCCTGGACACGTCATTTTCAACCTCATATAACACGAAAATGTTTTCAAGGAGGAACGCTATGCGCGATAAGAGGCTTGCCCCTATTGCAACGAAGAACTCGAAGTCAGTCGTCGAAGAGAAACGACGATCCGTCGCGGCTCGCCATATGCCCGACTCGAAAGAGTGCGCGCTGCTTTTGCTCCGGTTGATTCAGAATAAAGAAGATGAGTCTGCAAGGCCGTTGTCGCGGTTCCGCGTGGCAGAGATCACACTCAAGCGCATGTGGGGGAGGCACCGTTTCACTCCGGAATTCATCATGGACGTAAATGAATGGCTGCTTCGTGCGGGGCGTACCTTATTTTACGCGGGTGGCTCCTACGGTGTGATTCTGGTGAGCGCCGTCGAGAGCTGGTCGCGACTTACATCAAAGCGAATCGCTCCGGAAATTGAGAAAGCCCTTGGCGGGACCTATGAATTTTTAGTCCTTGAGGAACTGCTCTGCGAAGCAACCGATGATAGCGAGGAGGCAAATTAGACCTCTGCAGGCGCGCGAGGGTATTATGGCGCGCGGCCCCAAACTTTGCGCGAGACTGCTGACGAAGGGTGAAGCCGCGTCCTATTGCGGCGTCAGCGTCCCGACGTTCTTGATGCTCTGTCCGGTGAAACCCATTGCGTTAGGAGCAGACAAGCGGCTGGAGCGGTATGATCTCTTGTCGCTGGATAAATGGATCGACAGCCTCGATCCATTTAACAACTCACGCGGTCGCGATTGGCTCAAAATGATGGATTCCGACCATGACTAGAGTTCGTGTAAAAGGGATCCAGCGATTCAAGCACAAGCAAAGCGGTATCTGGTACACATACCATCGTAAGACTGGGACGCGAATTCTGGCAGAGTTTGGTACGGCCCAATTTTTTGAGGAATTGGCGGGCGTAGAGCGTCGCGTTAAACGGGTAGAAGCGCGCCCCGGCTCGCTCGGGATGGTGATTGAGCAGTATAAGCGCTCGTCCGCCTGGGCCATGTTGGCCCAGGCGACGCGTACCTCATATCAGCGCGCATTCGAGGTCTTGAAACCGTTAGTCGACATGCCGCTAGCGGAAATTGACCGACCGTTCATCGTATCTCTGCGTGAAGAAAAGATCTTTCCTAAGCGCGGCCGCTGGATGGCGAACTACGTCGTAACGGTCCTTTCACTGTTGTTCGAGCACGCCATTGATCGCGGTTGGATGAAGTCGAATCCGGCGGATGGAATTAAGCGGATTAAAAGAGACAAAAAGATCGCTCGTGCGAACCGCCCGTGGTCCGAGGATGAATGTCGCATCGTTTTGGAGAAAGCGCCCCCACATCTGAAAGTTCCGATCGCGCTCGCCATGTGTGGCGGTTTTCGCAAAGGCGATGTGCTAACGGTTACAAGGGCTGCTATACGGGACGGAACGATTTCCGTCACGACGTCGAAGCGCAAAGTGCCTGTGGTAGTCCCGATACACCCCGTTCTTGCAGATGCTTTGGCGACAGCGCCGCAAAGCAGCGCCTTACAGTTGGCCGTTACCTCCAATGGACGACCCTGGACCGAAAGTGGGTTCAATTCGAGCTTCGGAAAGTTTGTCAAAGGACTTCAAGGTCAAGGTCTCGTTGGACCAGGACTGACAATGCACGGGTTGCGCCACACGTTAGGGACGCGGCTCAGGGAGGTGACCTCGGACCTTGATCTAATCCGTCGTATCCTTGGCCAGCAAACGCTGTCGATGGCCCAACATTATTCTGAGACGGCCGACACATCTCGCCAAGCTCGCAAGGCGCTAGGAAAAGTGGACTTCACGGGGAACAAATAGCGCTCGAATTTGTCAACATCGACCGGAAAAAGTGTCAACACGGCTCGATGGATTCATCAGAACTTATTGATTTTAATGGTGCCCAGGGGCGGGATCGAACCACCGACACTGCGATTTTCAGTCGCATGCTCTACCAACTGAGCTACCTGGGCTCGCGCGGACGCGATGTGTCGGGCTTATAGAAAGCGCGCAACGACTTGTCCAGACCCGCAAGGGCGCCGAGGTAGCGCGACAAAACGAATGGCCTGTAACGCGACAGATCAAATGGCCGCACCTCTTGCAGCACGGGCTCAGCGCTTGCCGGCTCCTCACGATGATCTCGGCCGCCCGCTTTGCGCCCGTCCGGCCCAGTCCAGAGATCTTGCACAAACGGAACTTCAAAGCGCTCGGCCGCGTGATTTGGTGGGACCGATTGTGAGGCGTCCCGAAAAGAGGTAATTGTAGACGCAGGCTCTTGTCGCCTAGCGGTTGCGTTGTCTGAATATTAGGAGCCTTGCATTATGCATTTTCAGCTCACAATCGAATGTAGCGCTTCGGCGCTTGCCGGGGATTCGATCTCGCGAAGCCAGGAGCTCGCCAACATTCTCCTCGCCGTCGCGGCGGATTTGTTGGACCAAGGCCTGGCGCCTGGCGACAAAATGCCGTTGCGTGACCGCAATGGCGACTCTGTTGGTATAGCCCAGCTAATCCAACAACCTAGCGTGCTCGCTTCGAGCGCGCTCCTAAAGCGGGACGCGGGAAACGTCGCTGAACGTTTGCGCCAGACAGGAGCCCAAGCGCGGCCCTTGCGTCGCGAGCTTTCGGTGGCCGGACGCTCGCAGCGGGACTAATTCGCTGCACTGGCTTGTGCTTCGCCATCGACCCGCATCCGTCTCCTAGTATACATACTGCTGCCGCCGCCCGGTTTTCCTAGGGTTCGTCCCGACCCGCGCGGCACGCAGGGAGGCGAGATGAGCAGCATTAAAAGGATCGGCGCAGGGCCGCGTATGAGCCAGGCCGTCGTTCGCGGCAACGCCGTCTATACGGCCGGCCAGGTGGCCGACAAGACCAAGGGCGGGTCGGTCGCCGATCAGACTCGCGAAATCCTCGCGCAGATCGACGCGCTTCTCAGCGAAGCCGGCAGCGCCAAGGCCAATATCCTGTCGGCGACGATTTACCTTGCCGACATCGCGACCTTCGCAGAGATGAACAGCGTTTGGGACGAATGGGTCGACAAAGCGAATCCGCCCGCGCGCGCCACCGTCGAAGCGAAGCTCGTGGCGCCGGCCTACAAGGTCGAGATCGCCGTCATCGCGGCGCTCTAGCGCATTTCGCCGAAGTGGAGCCTTATGGAGCGCATTCATGATTGCGCGCCGGCGCCGCTGAGCGGATTTTCCGGGTCAAAAGCGTAGCGGACGGTCTCGAACCGCATGCCGCGCGCGTCGATCAGCAGCAGACGGCCGACCAGCCCCTCGCCGAAGCCGACGATCTCGCGCACGACTTCGAGCGCCATCATCGCGCCGACGATTCCGGCAAGCGCGCCGAGAACGCCGGCTTCCTCGCAGGTGGGGATTTCACCCGCCTGCGGCGGCGTCGGAAACAGACAGCGGTAGGTCGGATTGGGGCCGCCGTCGGGGGTCCGTTCGAAGGGCCGCAGCGTCGTCAGCGAGGCGTCGAAGCCGCCAAGCGCCGCCGTCACGAGCGGCTTTCTTTCATAATAGCAGGCGTCCGAGACGAGATAGCGCGTCGCGAAATTGTCCGAACCGTCGGCCACGACATCGTAGCGCCCGATCAGCGCCCGGGCGTTCGTCTCATCGAGTCGCAGCGCATGCGGCTCGACGAGGACATGCGGATTGAGGCGCGCGATGGCGCCCTGCGCGCTTTCGACCTTGGGGCGGCCGACGTCCTGCGTCGCGTGGATCACCTGGCGCTGGAGATTGGACAGCGAAACCGCGTCGTCGTCGACGACGCCGAGCGCGCCGACGCCGGCTGCGGCGAGATATTGCAGCAGCGGCGCCCCGAGGCCGCCGGCGCCGATGACGAGAACCCGCGCATTCTTGAGCTTGCCCTGGCCCGGCCCGCCGATGTCGCGCAGCACGAGATGCCTCGCGTAGCGTTCGATTTCTTCCGGCGAAAGGCTCAATCACAGGCGCTCCGGCGCCGCGGTAAGATTGCGGCGGCGCGACCATAGCGGCTTCGCTCTCTTGTCTCCAGCGATGACAATTGCAAGCGCTGAAATGGCGAGGGTCAGGGTTGGACTGGCTGCCGCTTTTTCACCGATCGACGGTCCTCGGCAGACGCCTGGCTCGTTTCGCGCAACGCCTCAAGGCCGACGCCGCCGAGCGCGGCCGCGCCGCGCGCATAAGCGATATTGTCGAGGAACTGTCGCGCGCAATTCTCCCAGGTGAAGGTCAGCGCATGCGCGCGCGCCGCCTCCCGGCTGATGTCGAGCGCCGCCAGCGCGGCCGTCCCTAGATCCTCGTTCAGCGCGCCCGCGCCGCTCGCTCCGATGACGTCGAGCGGTCCCGTGACCGGATAGGCTGCGACCGGCAGGCCGCAGGCCATGGCTTCGAGCAACACGATGCCGAACGTGTCGGTGCGGCTCGGAAAAACGAAGACGTCAGATGCGGCGTAGAGCGCCGCAAGTTCGGCGCTCGTTTTGACGCCGAGGAACTTCGCCTGTGGAAATTTGGCTTCGAGCCCCGCGCGCGCCGGTCCGTCGCCCGCGACAAGCTTCGTGCCCGGCAGATCGAGCGACAGAAACGCCTCAATGTTTTTCTCTACGGCGAGGCGCCCGGCGTAAAGGAAAATCGGCCGCTCATAGGGGAGCGGCGTCGCCGCATCGGGCGTGAACAACGCGTGGTCCACGCCGCGCGACCAGCGCAGGACCCGCCGAAATCCCCGCTCCGACAATTCGCGCGAAAGGCTCGGCGTCGACACCATCACGCCGGCGCCGCCGTTATGAAAGCGGCGCAACGCCGCATAGGCGACCCCGACGGGAAGCCCAAAACGCGCCTGGATATATTCGGGAAAGCGCGTGTGGAAGCTCGTGGTGAAAGAGCGGCGCGCCCTCAGCAGGACCGCGCGGGTCACAAGGCCGATAGGCCCTTCCGTCGCAATATGGACGTGATCATAACCATCTTCGAGCCGCCGGCGAACGGCGCGCGGCGAAGCGAGCGCCAGCGCGATTTCGGGATAGGTCGGCATGGGCAGCGAATTGAAGTCGCGCGGGGTCAAAAAATCGATCTCGGCGCCCAGCGCGCGGGCTGATTGCGCCATGGTTTCAAGCGATCGGACGACGCCATTCACCTGCGGACGCCAGGCGTCCGTCGCCACCAATATTCTCATCAAGCCGCCGCCGCTCTCTCGGGCAAGGCCTTGGCGCGCTCGACAGCGTCCGCCGCCTCGCGTTCAGCCGCCGTCTTGTGCCACCGCAAAATCTCAAATGCGCCGTCGTCATGTTCGGCGATCGCGGTGCAGCTTTCGACAAAATCTCCGGTATTGACATAGAGCTTGCCGCTGATCGTCTTGATCGTCGCGTGATGAATATGACCGCAGATGACCCCGTCGACGTTGCGCCGGGCCGCCTCGGACGCTAGCGCGTTTTCGAAATCGCCGATGAAATTGACGGCGTTCTTGACCTTCAGCTTCGCCCAGGCCGAGAGCGACCAATAGCCGACGCCGAACATGCGGCGCGCACGGTTGAACCAGGTGTTGAGGACGATGGCGAAATCATAGGCCCAGTCGCCGAAGAAGGCGAGCCAGCGGGCGTTGCGCACGACGATGTCGAACTGATCGCCGTGGATGACCAGCATGGTCTTGCCGTCGGCGGTTTTATGCAGCGCGTGGTCGACGACATCGACGCCGCCGAAGTTGAGACCGGTGTATTCGCGGGCGAATTCGTCGTGATTGCCCGGCACGTAGATGACATGCGCGCCCTTTCGTGCCTTGCGCAACAGCTTTTGGATCACGTCATTATGCGCCTGCGGCCAGTACCAGCCGTTTTTCAGCCGCCAGCCGTCGACGATGTCGCCGACAAGATAGAACGTGTCGGCGTCGTTATGTTTGAGGAAATCGACCAGCAGTTCAGCCTGGGCGCCGCGGGCGCCCAGATGCAGATCGGACAAAAACAGCGTCCGATAACGCTTCACTGCATGTTCACTTGCCGGATCCGACATCTGCGCTGTGTTGGAGCGCACCGCTTGGGAGACCTTCACCCTGGCGTTTCTGTCGAGCATGAGCTGTTCGCCTCTCGCCTTCGCCGCTTGGCCCGATTGACCAGATTCGCATCACAGCCAGATGACATGGCCGTCGCGGGCGCTCACAGACGCAAGGGGCCGCTGTTCGATATTTCGAACGCAGTCGGCTATCTTGTCGATCGATTCTGAAAACGTACGGACGCGGCTGAAGCGCTGGGGATGATGGGCGTCGAAGGTCAGGACAAGCAAAAAATGTTAGAGGCGGGCGCGCTGGCGCTTTCCGGTCAGCTCGGCGCGACTGTGCAGCGGCTTCGGAAAGCCTATAATTTGTCGCTTTCCGAACTCTCTCAGCAGTCTGGAGTCGCCAAGTCGATCATCAGCCAGATCGAACGCAATGAAACCAATCCGACGCTCGCCACCATCTGGCGTCTCGCGCAGGCGCTCGACGTCTCAATCGAGCGGGTTTTGCAGACGACGGAGGACGGACCCTTCCTCGAGAAAACCAGCAAGGCCGACACGCCCATCCTGGTGTCAGACGACGGCAAATGCCGGCTCGAGATCATCGGCTGGATCAAGACCGTCGAATGGCTGCAGTGCTATGAATTCGCCGCCGCGCCTGGCGGCGCACTGGAATCCGAGGCGCATCAGCGCGGTTCCGTCGAGAGTCTGTCGGTGCGCGAAGGCGAGCTTGAGGTCGAGGTCGCCGGAGCGAAGTCGAGCGTGAAGGCTGGGGAAACCCTGCGCTATCGCTGCGACCGTCCGCACATCATCCGCAACCTCGGCAAAACGCCGGCTCAGGCGACGATGGTGTGCATTCTGAAGGCGGCGGTGATGGAATGACTCGCCGCCGCGGACGCGTGAGCATCCTGCGGCGGTCGATGGCGCGGCCCTCAGTCAGGAGGAGTGCAACTCGCCGACGTGCTTTTGCGAGTAAAGCTGGACGCCGAGCTGCTTGATCAACTCAAGCTGCGTCTCGAGGAAGTCGATGTGCTTTTCCTCGCTCTTCACCACGCCTTCGAAAAGCTGCTCGGAAACGCGATCGTTGATCGAGAGACAATAGGCCGCGGCTTCGAGATACAGCTCGCGGGCGGCGAACTCGGTCTCTAGGTCCGCCTTGACGATCTCCTCGACGGATTGGCCGATACGCAGCGGATCGAGCACCTGCATATTCGGGAAGCCCTCAAGGAAGAGAATGCGCTCGGCGAAATGATCCGCATGACGCATCTCCTCGATCGACTCTTCCCGCCACTTCTTGGCGAGTTCGAGAAAACCCCAATTGTGGAAAATGCGGTAATGCAGCCAGTACTGATTGACAGCCGTCAATTCTGCGCGCAACCCGCGATTGAGATAGTCGATGACCTTCGCGTCACCGCGCATGTCCGCATCCTTTCCATGAAAATAGACTTACGCCGCCAATTCGTCGGCGCGACAGCCTTCACAATCGCCGCTTCCCGAGCACTCATCAAATCCTCTCGCGGCGTGCTGGTCGACGATGGCGACGATGCTGCGCACGCAGCGCCCGCATTTCGCCTCGCAGCCCATATGCCGGAACACAGCTGAAACCGAAGGCCGGTCACCGCGTGGCCCAAGCGTATCGCGCACATCGCGGTCCGACAGGACGTTGCACGAACAGACGATCATCACTTAGCCTAGTTTGGAAAGGTTGCAAACTACTTTCTGGAAAGGCTGCAAATTTCCCTTCTTTGGAAAGATTGCAAACTACCTTTCGTATCAGTAGGTTACAACATCTCCTGTCGTTTGCCAACTCTCGCGTGTCGCCTTTCGGACAAACCCGCGCCGATGAACTCTGATTGGCAAGGACCATGCCGGTTATCAAATACATTTTGGACGAATTGGTCTCCCGGCAAGTGTAAAAAAGGAGCCGCGAACGACGTCCGCGGCTCCTGTTCTCGGGGCTAATCTTGGGGTTCCTACCAGTGGCGGTGTCCCCAGCCGCCGCCACCCCAGCCGCGTCCGCCCCAGCCGCCGCCACCCCAGCCGCCGCGTGCGCCCCAGCCCGGTCCGCCCCAGCCTGGGCGTCGCCAACCATAGCCCCCTCCCCAGCGGGGACCACCCCAGCCGTAGCCGCCGCCCCAGCCATAGCCAGGCTGCCACCAGCACCGGTAGGGTCCGCACACCCAGCGCGCCTTCTCTACGCTCTGCCCCATCTGAGCCGCGGGCGCGCGATCAATCCCCGGCAGCGCGGAAGCCTCCGGCGCGAATGCGCTCGAAGCGAGAACGAAAAGAAGCGCGGCGAGGGCCGGCTTGACGGGCGCCGAGAGGGTTTTGACGGCTGCCGATCTCATGGAGCATCCTCCTTTTGAGAATTGGTGGAACCGTTTCGAGTTACGGCGAACGCGCTGAACCGAGGCTGAAACTTCCGTTCATCAGAGGGTTATGAATGTCCAAACTCCTGGGCGCGCTTGATCAGGGCACGACGAGCACCCGCTTTATCGTCATGCGCAGTCACGGCGGCATCATCGCCCAGGCGCAGCGCGAGCACCGGCAAATCTATCCCCGCCCCGGCTGGGTCGAACATGACGCCGCCGAGATTTGGCGCAATGCGCAGACCGTGATCGAAGCAGCGCTGGCCGAGGCCAACGTCTCTGCCAGCGACCTCTCAGCCGTCGGCGTCACCAACCAGCGCGAGACGACCCTCTTGTGGGATGCGGCGACCGGCGCGCCGCTTCATCACGCGATCGTCTGGATGGATACCCGCACGCAAGCCGCCGTCGACCGGATCGCGGCGCAAGGATTGGGCGATCTGGTCCGCGCAAAAACCGGCCTGCCGCTCGCGAGCTATTTTTCCGCGCTCAAACTCGCCTGGCTTCTCGACGAAATCCCCGACGCCCGAGCGAGGGCGGCGCAGGGCGC
>JALHNR010000131.1 GCA_022843525.1 Methylocystis sp.
CGCCACCCTGTGGGACACCGTCGGCTCAGCCATCGACCTCTTCACCCCGGGAGAATGTGAAAACTACTTCAAGGCCGCCGGGTATGAACCAGATTGAACAGGACGCGCTCTAGGCCTGCTGGGAATTCATCCGGTAGAAATGGCCGTGCTGCTCAGCCCGAAGCTCGCAGCGACCAGCTATGCCAGTTTACAGGGAAAGAAGATCAGGCTTCCGCAAAACGCCGCCGAGCATCCGAATGCGGACGCTTTGCGAGATCATGCGCTCTGGGCGGGCTTGATCTAAGCGCTGGACACAAATCGCGTAACCTTTTCGCGCAGCACGCCAGCGTCCTTTAGCTCGCACTCTTAAATGATCATCGGATTCCATCCAACGTTTTCCAACACTTCGAGATGAGAGGCATCTCGCTGCGATTGCGTGCTACCTTCTCGCTCGGTGCATTGGTCGCCTCACGCCATCTCGACGAATTTCACTCCTGATTCTTCGAGCTTGTTTATGAAGCGGATAACATTCTTGAAGCCGCGAGAGTCTCTCGTGAGGGAGAAGCGGATTCGCTCCCTTGCGCGCGAGAGAGCAACGAAAAATACATTCACGTCATCAGGGTTGTTCCAGAACGCGTCATCGTTGAACTCAGTAAATATGACTGTGTGATACTCAAGACCCTTGGATTTATGGATCGTCATGATCCTCACAACATCGCGGCCCTCGGCATTGTCGATGAAGTTTGCCCAGGTAGGTTCATGCGCGGCGCATTCTTGGTAGAAATCCAAGCACGCCTTTATCACGGAATCTAGATATTCTCGGTCTTGATAGTCCTTGAAGCTTCGCGCCAATTGTTCCTTTCGAACTTCAGGGAGAGTGATCGCAGCCAACTCTTCCCATGCGACCTGGTGGGGGCGAGTTTCTTTCGTAAGGTCGGTGACGGCGCGGACCATGTCCTGGACGGCGCGAAGGCTACGGGCGGCGCCTCGATCCGTGCTCAGATCGACGCCCTCCAAGTTCGCTAGGAAATCCCGGCAAACCTGGAACGGGCTTCCGTCGCGCACCCCGTGGGCCATTTTCAGTGTCGACGTAACGAGCTGGAAGACAGGCTCCTTCGGCAAATCCTGGATAGACACAGGGCCAATCGACCTTGCGTCATTGCGAAGGCGAATGCCCTTCGCCGCCAATTTTGGAGCGAGCCTCTCTTCAACTTTGTCGGCCTTCAAGCGAGCCAAGATCACGAAGTCATGCGGCCTGAGTGCTTTGTCCGCCACCAGTGACTCGCTGATGAAGTCCGCTATGCCGACACCCTCTGACTCTCTGTCAGGGAAAACCCATCCCTCAACAGCATCAGGCGGTGTGGGATCATCACGTCGACCGCTCTCCGTCCGAATTGGGTCCTCTCCGGCAAAAAGTTCCGAGAGATCGTTGATCAGTTCGACTACGGTCACGTTGGAGCGGAAGTTGAACTGCAATCGCTTGTTGGCGGCGCCAAAATCGGTGCCGAAGGAATTGAAGATGCCAGGCAACGCGCCTGCCCAACCCATAATAGCCTGATTGGTGTCGCCAACAGCCGTCATGACGGCAGATGTTCCATGAAAGATGCGCCTAACGAGTTCATATTGCTGCCCGGTGACATCCTGGAACTCGTCCAAGAACACATGCGTGTACGTCGAAGCGATCGCGCCGCGAACCAGCGGCTCCGTTTCAACGACGTGCGTGGCGAGCTGCATGATCATGTCGAAGGTGATCGTGGAAGGAGCTCGAAGCCGCTCATTCCACCAAAGACGCCGTACGCGCTCACGCGGAGCCGCAGGCCCCTCCATGCTTGGAACCGGACCTTGGATGAGCTGAGAGATTTCCGCGTTGTTCAGGCTATTCAGAAGGGGATATTCCTTGGCGTTTTCCCGCCGAAATGTTTCCCACGTGTCCCGATTCGGAAATGTAATCTTGTAGTTCGGAGTTGGGCGGAGCGATGGATCGAGGGCCTCTCGGAACTGGTCGAGCGTCCTTTTTGCGAAGGCGTGCAATGTCAAGGATTCGAAACGCCGCGCAATTTCCGGATCACAGCGCTGCTCGACGCGGGCCTGTAGGTTGCTCGCGGCGTCGACTTTGAACGCGATCGCGAGGATCCGCTTTGGTGGCGGACACAAGCCCGTGTTGAGTAGATACGCGGCGCGCTGCGCGAGAAGCTCGGTCTTTCCGGCGCCCGGGCCAGCCAATACCGACATCGAAGCGGCGGACTTGACGACATCCAGCGCTGTCCCATCAAGTGATATTCCGGGCGTCGGCTTCCAATTTTCCGGTTTGACGAACATCATGGACTCTTTGCGGCCAGAGCGATGAGTTTAACCGCTTCGTCAATGAGCGCCTTCAACGGTTCCGGACAGCCGGCGTTCAGTCTCGCCTCTGTCAGCTTGCTGAACGCCAAGAGGTGAGAGCCCGGCTTGGATTTCGATTTGAACAGAGCCTTGTAGTGATGCAATTGCTCGTCAGTGAAAGCGAGACCCACTGCGGCTAACTCGGCACTGCCCTTGCCGCTTTTGCCGAAGACTGATTTTTCCAGGTCTGCCTTAACTACCTTGGCGGGATCGAAGGCAATGTCCGCCTTGTAAGCCTCGGGGAATGCCGCAAGCATCATCATGTCTAGGTCGAGAGGCGACGAGTAGAAAATCTTGTTGGCGCGGAGCCAATGATTCCACTGAGTGAAATTGGCGGAATTTAGCGCCGCGTTATCGATTACATCAGCGACGGTGGCGGGCTTGACAGCGGGCGGGCCTTTTCCGGTCGGCGGGGGGAACTGCAATGTCGGAATGAAAGCCGCTCCAAGCTCGGTCAGCCAGGTCACAGCGTTTTTGATGCGTCCCATTCCTCCGCCATGCCGGCCCAAATCGAGATCAATAAGGGTCAGGTGGGGTATGCTCAGGCCATTCAACAGCCTCCAAAGATGCTGCGCGTGCCGGCCGCCGATCGACACATAGGCGATGAATGACGGATCGAGGCTCGTCCCAAGAGCCTCCGCCATCTTTGGTATGACTATACGCTCGGTATCGCCTTCGCCAATGATCACAAGCTTCGCGAAGTAGAGTTCTGGATTCGCTAAAATGACCTGCTGTACAAACTTATCCTCTTCGCTTTCGGCCGTGGGAAGCGGCAGCTTCAGTGCGGACGAACGAAGTGAGGTGGGGCAGTTCCGGAAATAAAGAACGTGGCGCGGATTCACGCGAGACAAAATGCTCGTCGCGTGACTTGTCACGATGGATTGCGCACCGCCTGTCGCATTCAGCGTCTCCAGGAGCTTCATCAGACGGGGAAGATAGAACGGGGATAGGTGGTTCTCTGGCTCTTCGAGCGCGAAAATAGACAATGGTGGGTGGGGGAAGTCCGCCGCCTTGAACCCTTTGAGGGAGTTTGGAAGTTCCTTTTGCATCTCCCAGACGAGATTGTGGAGCGTCGCGGAAAGAGCAAAATAGAGAAGCGACATTTGCCCTTCGCTAAGCTCGCCGAGCTGACGCAGGCCACCGCCAGGCGACTTGTCGAACTTGAGCGTCAACTCGCGAATAAGTTTTTCGAACTCAACGGCAACGACGCTTATTTTGGGAGAGGAGTCGTAGTGCCCATCATGTAGGCTGGACCAAAAGCCATGCAGTTTTTTCGTGACCTCGGCGATGGCGTCCGTGGCGTTGAGGTTTGACTCCAAGTCTTCCGCAAATTTCTGAGACTTCTGCTTCGTTGCATCCGTCCAGTCCGCGGACCATTCCAGGCGCTGGAGGACGTTTTTCAGGGCATATTGGCTGACGCCTCGTGAGTCTCGATGCGCAGGGATGTAAATTATTTGGGCATACTGCGTCGGGCGGCCACGAAGCGAAGTCTTGCGCTCATCATCAGGCCCGAAGGGAACCGGGTCGGTCGTGTTAACCGAATATAACTTCACTTCGATATTGTCTTCGAGGGACTCCGATCGCTCGTAGTATGCCTCTAAGATAATGCGGACCTTCATCGACTTGTCCGCAGCATTGAAAAATAGATCGTTGAATACAGGCGATACGTCATCGCCTTCCGCGAATGCGAAAACGGCATCAATAACAACCTCGCGCTTATCGAGCGTGAGGGCTGACTCAGCAGGACCAAAATGGATGTCGGAGCGCTTGATCTGGCGGTCGGCCGCGGTCGGAGAGAAGAGCCGTTTCAGGGCCTCAAGCGCCGCCGTTTTTCCGGCTCCGTTGTTGCCCACGAACGCGTTCGTCCCGCGCTTCAAATCCAATCGCACCGGCTCGTCGCCGTAACAACGGAAGTTTCTTATTGTTATACTTTCAATATGCACGTGTTCCTACCCTATAAAATTTACAATAAGGGATGTTTTATTCTCTCTAGAAAGGCAACTACTAAAAGATACAAAGTTGCCATAATGTTATCCGGGCCAAATTATTCGCGCACAAAGAGGTAAAGCCGCCTCTCGGGATCGTCTTCCGACGAATACGCTTCGCCCTCTCGCCGAAATCCAAAGCGCTCAAGCGTCGCGTGCATGCGTGAATTGCCTACAGCAGATGTAGCGAACACTTTCGGCGATGAGCCATTGAGGAGCGCGTCGGTCAACTTCGATGACAGGCGCCGTCCTTGGAAATCTGGATCAACCGAAACATATCCGAGTTCGGCATTGAATGCGTTCGGGTGTGCGCTGGACTTGGCCTTCTCGAAGACGCGGTTTTTGTAGCTGTTCAGGGGAAGCTTAAGGCAGGCAACCCCTGCCAAATGCTCGCCGACGAAGGCAAACGCCAAACGCTGTGCGCGCTCAATGCCCGCGCGTGCGAAGCTGGGATTAACCTCTCCACCTTTCGTAACAAGAGTGAGGAACGCTTCGCGCTCTGCAGGCGTGCAATCCTGCGCCGTCCTTAAAACGATTGACTCAGCAACCATTGAAAATCCCCCGACATCAACTTAGGCGATCTAAGTTCTTCTGATAAGAGAAATCGAGCGCCGCGCTGAGTTTGTGCAGTGCGGGATCGGTCTATTGACGCCGTTCGCGATTTGAATTCTTCTTGAGGGGCGCTTCACAAGACGGCGTAGGCCTTACCGCCGATAGAACCCGACGACGGCTTATGCCCAACGTCGAAGATAATTGAGAACGGCCCCAGCGTAGCTGCGCGTGCTGCCAACGAACCGAATCACAACAAAAATCGCGCGCTCGACGCGCACGGAGAAGGCATGCGCTTTGCAATTGTAGATAATGTTCGAACCGTACCAAGCCCAGGGCTCATAGGAGCCTGTCCTGTGTGCGGCAGCCCCACCATCGCCAAATGCGGCGCTGTGCGTGTTCATCACTGGGCACATAAAGGCGAGCGGCATTGCGATACTTGGTGGGAGCCGGAGACAGATTGGCATAGGGGATGGAAAGATAGGTTTCAGGCTGATTGGCAGGAGGTCATCCTTCGTTCTCAAACCGGGGAGAAGCACATTTCAGATGTGCGTACGGAACGTGGGCTGACCTTGGAGTTCCAGTTCTCACACCTACGGCCAGAAGAACGCATGGCGCGCGAGAAATTCTACGGAAGCATGGTTTGGGTTGTTAGCGGAACCCGGCTGAAGCGCGATGCTCCGCGTTTTGCGAAGGGCATGCGGAACTTCCACGGAACGCCGCTCAAAGGCGTCTATCGCTGCCACTTTCCAGAGGAGAGTTTTCCGACTGAATGGACAAATAGCGTTGTCCCGGTGTGCTTCGATTTCGAAGACGCGTCCACCGAACCTGGCAAGACTGAGCAGTTTCGCGGCTCTTTATGGTGTTTGCTTCCAGGACGCGTGGACAAGCAGGCAGTGGTGGTCAATTTATCAAAAGACACTTTCGTTGCCCGCGCGAAAGCGAACCGCGAGCCGATCCCCAGCGCCATGATCTTCGCCCGTGTGTTTTACCCCCTGATGGAAGCGCAACGGAGGCGAGCAGCGATTTCACAAGCCGCAGCACTTCAGGCACTGGCAATGCAAAGCCAAGCTCTTGCAAGACCGCGCTACAGGAGACGGTTCAGGCGGTTTTAGCGCCAGTGGTGATCATGGGCATGCAATGCTCAAGCCACGCATATTTGTCGGGCCTCTCCCTCACATCTCGTAAGTAGCCTGCCAGTTCGGGCCGCTCCCAAAAATTTGGAACATCGACTGTGAAAAACCCGTGGTCGCGGGATTCCAGCAGAGCCTTTTCGCCGCCGGTTGCGGCGCGAATGTCCTCGACCTGGAGCAGCGGGCGTGCTTGCTCGGATAGACTGTCACCCGACCCGTTCACCTGGTTCTGGTTCACATTGAAGCCCCGCACCATCACGGAGGTCTTGCCGGACTTGTGTTCGATCTCTTTCAGGGTCTCATTATCGGGAAGCCCGCGA
This sequence comes from Methylocystis sp., assembly GCA_022843525.1. GTDB lineage: Bacteria > Pseudomonadota > Alphaproteobacteria > Rhizobiales > Beijerinckiaceae > Methylocystis. The sequence continues at coordinate 6,349 of JALHNR010000131.1, forward strand.
TAGAGCGTGTGCGCGACTGCCTTCTTCCAGATGCGCGCAGTCTCGCGGCCGTAGCGGTTTTCGATCTGCGCTGCCGCGTTTTGGAACACACCCAGGAAATTGATCCCGCCCTCGCGGTAGAGGGTGAGGATTTCGAAGAAGTTGGAGACGTAAAGCTGTCCCCATTCTTCGCCGACCACGAGCGCGCGCAGTGGACCGTGCGCATCAGCAAAGCGTTCGATGATCGCCGCCGCCATCGCGCCGACAAAGGTGCGGCTAGTGTCGCTGCGCGCGGACCCGATGATGAAGATCGCGGTGCGCTCATGCTTCATGTCAGCGGGATCGAACGTGTTGCGATCTGTGATCGCGCGTCCCGCCGATCCAGGTTGGAATCCCTGGAGCCGCTCGACGATGGTCGACGAATAGGCATTCCACTGGTCAGTCGAAGCAGTCAGGCTCGCAATCATGCGGCTCATTCCGGCTTCTTCCTGCATCCGGCTATCGCTCGCCCAGACGAGCAGATCGGTTGCCACTTCGGAAGGATCGCGCCCGAAGAAATCCCACAAGCCCCCGACCGTGCAGGGCCAGCGTTCGTCGGGATAAAGTGCCGTAGTGCGGTAATAGTGCGCGAAGCTGGTCCGCACACCCTGGCCAATCCATTTGTGACCGGGGTTCGGATCGACCGGCACCAGATAGCTTGCGGAATCGTATGCGGCTTCCCAGACAAGGGAGCGCAGCTCAGGCCACGCAGCGGTTTCGAGAAGCCGCGTGTTGATGTTGAAGCATTCGGACGGATAGCCGTAGAGTCGATCCTTGTTGATGAAGCGGACGCGGTAACCCTGCCTCTCCAGCGTTTTCCACGACGCCCAGGCGAGTTCCGCATCCTTGGGGTCGGTGATGATCTTGGTCAGATGCGCGGTGCGCGGAGATACGATATTCTCGCCGAGGAACCGCGTGAACTTTCCCTTGCCAGCTTGCGCGTCGATGGCAACGGGCTCGGTCCCATAATAGACAAGAGCACGGCCATCGAGGAAGCCAAGCGCAATGCCGCGCCGGAGTTTCGGACTGGAAAGGGACACGAGATTCATAGCAGCCCCGATTTCCGCAAGTTCTCCGGATCGTTCAGCCGCGAGTGCCCGAGCTGGCCGCTCGGGTTCGCCTCCAGCATCGCCCGCAATTGCGCGGTTGCCATTTGATCGGCCCGCGCGCGGGCGATGCGCGCCTCCGCCGCATCCTGCCACGCGAGGCGCTGCTGGGCGTTCGATTCCAGCATCCAGATGAACTGATACACCTCGACCAGATTGCGCAGGCTCATCGACGGAACACCGGCGTGTTCGGGTCGGGAACCGTGTTCAGCCAGCACCCATGGCACTCGGGCTTACTACCAGGCCCTTCCATGACCTGTTCATCATCCCATGAGGCATACTGGAAAGGAGCCGGTGCGGGAGACGGTGGAAGTTGCGGGACCGGCGCAGGATCGTGCTCAATCACGGGACCAGAATGATGAGGATCATACGGAAGCCCATTGGGGTGCTGCTCTGCCAGGTTCATCATCACAAAGAGCGATACGAAGGAATAGCCGCCGGTAATGATGTAGAACCACCAGCCTTCTTTGATCTGGACCTCGAACAGGATTGTGCAGAGCACGGCGAACAAAAACACGCCGACCGCACCCAGCATCCCGCTCCCTATGAAAATGCGCGCTTCGAGCGGTGTGCAAAGGGTCTTGCCGAATGCACGAACCGGCCTCTGCCAGGCAATGATCGAGAGGATGGTGAGCGCAATGGCGAGGAAGACCGCCACGGCGTAGATGAAGATCGCCATAAAGCCGAAAATCGCGACCACGACGGCCATCCCCATCGCCGCGCCGTTGTCATTGTTGTTGGACATAGCACTTCTCCTTTTTCTAACGTTGAAGCTTGAGCGGCGAGCCGACCGCGCGCCGGTTTTCCGTGTTGCGCGCGTGTGCGCTGGTGAATGTCAGGAAGCGGCCCACTTCGCGCCGTAGCTCGCGAAGCTGCGTCGCCTGCCTGCCGCGCGCTTCCTTGATCTGGGTTTGCAGTCCGCGCCGCTGTTCGATCTGGCGTTCGACGAGGGCGTGGCGCTCGGCGTACTGCCGAAGCCGTGAGGCTTCCGCTTCGGCCTCATTCTGGCGACGGACTTCCTGATACTTGCCGGTAATCCTGTGCCAGAGACCCCGCAGGCCGGTCGGAAGGCGTGCCGCCCGCGTCAGCGTTTCGGATTCAAATTCCAGCTTGTGACGCGCCGCCAGGTTCGTGCGTTCGTCCCGCTGCCGTTGCACCAGATCGGCGCGCGCGAGATCGAGCTTGGCCTTGTGCTTCTGAAACGCAATGTGCGCGTTCAAGATATGCCGCTGCATCGCCGGAACCAGGCGCTTCGCAATGGACTGCTTCGCGTCATCGACCGAGCCCAGCGCAGCAGGATCGCCGAGGCGCGAGCCCAGCTCTTTCGTCTTTATGCCAAGGCATCGCGAGAGCGAATGGACCTCGCCCTGATGATCGACGACCACAAAACCGCGACGATCACCACGCGCCAGCACCAATGCGTGTTCGCTTAAGGATCGTTCGAACGTCGCCTTGTTGTCGGAACGCGCCCAGCAATCGCCGACGAGTTGCTTGATCCAGCGCGGGTCTTGCTGGAGCCGTTTCGCCTGCTGCCATTCCGCAAGCGTGAAGTTGTCGATGCTGGCCTGTCCTTTCGAGATAAGGCCGTGCGGCATCTGCCAGCCGTGCTGAAGATACAGTTCGCGCGATACGTCCTGGAGTTTCAGTTTGTAGAAGTCCGCAGGACGCGCGGTCATCGTGTCCGCATCGATGCGCGACCAGACGCAATGCGCATGAATGCGGCCCTGCTTTTCGTGGATGACTATGACGCGCGGCTGATCCTTTAGGCCGGTCTTTTCCTCGACACGGTTGATCGCCGCTTCGAAGTCTTCGACCGTCGGGCAAGCGTGTTCGGGCGGATTGAGGCTCAGCGAGAAGATCGGCTTCTGGCATTTCGTGCCGCGCGCGATGGCGTGGATCTCCTGAAAGGCTTCATGGAGATCGTCGCCCGCAAAGCCACGCATTTCATGGACGCGAACATGATCGTTCTCGTCCAGGCGCATCAGATGCGCCGCGAGGTTCGCGCCGCCGGATCGTGTCGAGCCTTTGAGGATCATCGCGCGGCCTCCGGCTGGAGGCCGACCGCTTCGATCAGAAGGCGGCGGATTTCACGAATGTCGGCAACCGCCGCAGACAATTCGGCGAAGGTTTCCGGCGACAACGGCAGCGACCCGGAATTTGCCAGGCGCGCGAGCTGGTTCACATTTGCGGACAGGCGCGATGCGCCGAGCAAGGCTAATGCCTTTGCAAACGCTTCGCGATCTTCCAGGCTCGCACCCGACCGGCGCGCCCGTGCGGGCTTACCGTCCGAGAGCAGCCGGTCGCGGATATATGTACCGAGCGGATATGGTCCCGCGTCCTCGGTCAGACGCTGCCGCTCGTCCGCACTCAGCCGGATCGAAAACGGCGCGGGCCGCTTGCTGGACGGTTTTCTATAATCCGCCGTCGACGCGGATGCGTCGTATGTGGGGTTCGGGGACATCGCGCGGCACCTTCAGGGCGAAGGCGGCTTTGGCCGCGACAGCGATGTGTCCTTTAGAATTTGCTCCCATTCTGCTAGACATGCGAAGAGCGGTTCGACTTCATCCCGAAGAAGCGCACCATCAACTCTCTCTCGCAGCAGGCGCTGCCGGCCGGTGCCGAGGGGAGCGCGCGGGCGAAGCCACTTGGCGAGACGGTTCGATTCCTCTAGGTATTGTGCGCTGCAGCATCGTAGCGGCGGGATGTCCTCGTATCCATGCTTGACCCCGGTTCCAGCTATTTCGAACTCTATCGCAGGTTTCGCTGGGACATTCCGGCGCGGTTCAACATCGGCGTTGCCGTGTCCGACCGCTGGGCGGCAGTCGACCCCGAGCGTATCGCATTGCTCGAATACAGGGCGGACGGCGCGCCTGGCCGGATGAGCTTCGGCGA
>JALHNR010000132.1 GCA_022843525.1 Methylocystis sp.
TCTGGGGCGGCTCCTCCTGCACGCCGCTCCGCCTCACGCGCCGCTTCAGCGCCGAGGAGCTCGCCCATGGCTAGCATGGCTGCGCGCGTCAAGGCGCGAGAAATCGAAGCGAGCGTCCATCTCCCCTATCTGCGGCATGTCACGAAGCATGTCATCTCGCTCTCGACGCGCGCGCTGATCACCACGATCCGACTTTCCGGCGTCTCCTTCGAGACGGCGGACGCCGCCGATTTCAATGATCTGCACGCCAAGCTCAATCTGACGCTGCGCAACATCGCCGACGATCGGCTGGCGCTGTGGACGCATGTCGTGCGCCGTCGGGCCAGCAATTATCCCGATGGCGCGTTTCGCTCGGATTTCGCGCGCGAGCTCGATGAAGCCTATCGGGCGCGGCTCGTCTCCGAGACGCTCTATGGCAATGAGCTTTATCTCACCCTCGTCTGGCATCCAGGACGTGACGCAACTGAACGCGCCTCGCTGTTCTTTTCGCGTCTTGGCCGCGCGCAGCGCGCCGGCGCCGAGGTGGACTTATACGGCCTGAAGAAGCTCGAAGACGTGACGCGCGATCTGATCGCGGCGCTCGATCGCTATCGACCCCACGGCCTTGGCCTCGTCGAACGGCATGGCGTCATCTTTTCCGAGACCGGCTCCTTCCTGCAGGAACTCGTCGCTTGTGAGCGTCTGCCCTTCCCGCTCCTCCAAGGTCCAATCGGACCGGCGCTCTATGCCAACCGCCTGATCTTCGGCCGCGAGACCATCGAAATCCGCGGCCCCGGCGGTTCGCGCTTTGCCGGCATGCTGGCGTTCAAGGATTATCCGGCGACGACCAGGCCCGGACTCCTCGACGGCCTTCTCGCCGCGCCTTTCGAACTCGTCCTCGCGCAGAGCTTCGCCTTCCTCGGCAAGGCGGAAGCGAAGACCGTCATGACGCGCAAGCAAAACCAGCTTCTCTCGGCCAACGATCCAGCGGCTTCGCAGATCGGCGACCTCGACGCGGCGCTCGACGATCTCGAATCGAACCGCTTCGTGATGGGCGAACATCACCTGTCGCTCCTCGTCCTCGCCGACGAACCGAGAGCCCTGCTCGACAAGATGAGCCTCGCCCGCCGGATTCTCGCCGACGCCGGCGCCGTCGTCGCGCGCGAGGACCTCGGGCTCGAGGCGGCCTTCTGGGCGCAATTGCCGGGACTGTTCAAATATCGGGCGCGGGCCGGCGCCATCACCTCGCGCAATTATGCGGCGTTCTCGCCCTTTCACGCCTATCCCTCCGGCAAGGCCGAAGGCAATCATTGGGGACCGGCCGTCGCCGTGCTGAAGACCGCATCGGGTTCGCCGTTTCATTTCTCGTTCCATGTCGGCGACCTCGGCAACACCTTCATCTGTGGTCCCTCCGGATCAGGCAAGACCGCGTTCCTGACCTTCGCCCTGGCGCAGGCGGAAAAACTCAAATGCCAGCTCGTGCTGTTCGACAAGGACCGCGGCGCCGAGCTCTTCATCCGGGCGATCGGCGGCGCGTATCTGACGTTGAAGAGCGGTGCGCCGACCGGTTGCGCGCCCTTGAAGTGTTTCGACCTGACGCCGGCGAATCTGACGTTTCTCGGCGCGCTGTTGCGCAAACTCGTCAGCGTCGAAGGCCGGCCGCTGTCCGTCGCCGACGAGCAGAGGATCGACAACGGACTTTTGGCGCTGCGCGACATGCCGCGTACAGAGCGCTCCTTTTCGGCGTTGCGGGTGTTCCTCGGTCAGCGCGACACGGAGGGAATCGGCGCGCGGCTGGAGCGCTGGTGCAAGGGCGGCGCCCTCGGCTGGGTTCTCGACGCCGACGAGGAAATGATCAGCCTCGACGCCCATGCGTTCGGCTTCGACATGACCGATGTGCTTGATGACGCAGTAATCCGCACACCGTTGATGATGGTGCTGTTTCGGCGAGTCGAAGAGCTAATCGACGGACGCCGCATCGTGATCGCCATCGACGAATTCTGGAAGGCGCTTAGCGACGAGGCCTTTCGCGATCTCGCCAATGACGGCTTAAAGACCATCCGCAAGAAGAACGGCGTCATGGTGTTTGGCACCCAGTCGCCGCGCGACGCCCTCGCCTCGCCCATCGCCCATACGATCGTCGAGCAATGCCCAACCCAGATCTTCTTTCCGAACGCGCGCGGCCAGGCGCGCGACTATGTCGACGGCTTCCATCTGACCAAGACGGAATTCCGGCTGATCCGCGAGGAGCTTTCGACCGAAAGCCGCCGGTTCCTCTTGAAGCAGGGCCATGACGCCGTGGTCGCCGAACTCGACCTCAAAGGCATGGACGACGCGCTCGCCGTCCTTTCCGGGCGCACCGCAACCGTCGAACTTCTCGATCGCCTGCGCGCCGAGGTCGGCGACGATCCGGCGAAATGGCTTCCCCTCTTCCATCAGCGCCGAAAAGGTCTCGCATGAAGCCGCCCACTCGAATTCTCTCTGTCGCGATCATGGCCGCCCTGCCCTTTCCGGCGTCGGCCCAGGTCGTGTTCGATCCGAGTGTCTTCGCCCGCCAGTTCGATCAATTGATCGAGATGAAAAGGCAGGTCGAGACGCTGACCTCGCAACTGAAAGTCGCGCAGGACCAGCTCTCACAGGCCAAGCAGCTCTATGATTCGTTCAACAAGCTGACGAACGCCAATGACGTCGCGGGCCTGTTGAACTCGTCCGAATTTCGCAAATATCTGCCGGGGGAATTCTCGCAGATCGAGGGCATGATCAAGGGATCGGGTTCGGGAGGCTTCGCCGCCTCGATCGACGCCTATCTCTCGCAGAATCGCGTCTATACCGAAAACCCGGGGAATTCTTTCTACGCCTCCGAACTCGATCGCATCGCCCGCCAGACCGGCGCGAAGCACTCGCTCGGCCAGGCCGTCTACGACACGGCCTCCCGCCGCATCGACCAGCTCGAGGAATTACGCCGCCAAATCAGCGCCTCCAAGGACGCCAAGGAAGTGCTCGATCTTTCCGCGCGCCTTCAGGCCGAACAGGCGCTGCTGCAGAATGACGTCGTGCGCCTGCAAGGCCTCGCCATGATTCAGCGCGCGCAAGCCGACATGGACGTCGAACGCGAACGCGAACGCGGTCGACAGCTCGTCGAAGAAATGAAGGGAGCACTACGATGATACGACCTCTGCTCATATTCGGCTCGCTCCTCATGCTGGCCGCTTGCAACGACAAGGCGAATGACAGATCGTCGACTCATTCGACCGCGCCCGAACCGGCGAAAGCGCGCACGGTGCTCGAATTCTTGCAAAACCCGGAGGCGCTCGAAGACACCTGGGCCAAGTGCCGCAATGATCCCGGCGGTCTCGGCAAGACAGCAGAGTGCGTCAACGCCGGCTACGCCAAGGAGCGCTTGATGATGCTCGGCAGAGAACGCGCCATTCAAAGCCTGAAGCGCTGAGGGGCGAGCACATGGCGATCCAGGTCTTCGACGAGTTTCTGAAAGAGTTCGAACAGCCGATCACGCAGTTCGTGTCGAACGCCGTTCAGAACGTCAGCGCCTACGTCGATGCGCCGCTGCGCGTGGCGGTGATGCTCTATATCGTGATCTATGGGATTGCGGTCATGCGTGGCGCCATTCAGGAGCCGATCCTCGACTTCGCCTGGCGAACAATCCGCATTGTGACCGTCATCCTGCTCGCGACCAACGCTGCGTCCTATCAGCAATATGTCACGGGCCTTTTTTTCGATTCTCTCCCCAAGGAAATCAGCGGGGCCATCGCCGGCGGTGGGCTCGACATGAAATCCGGGCAACCCTTCGATCAATTGCTCAATAAGGGGGTCGAGGTCGCAACCAAAATTTACGAACAGGCGGGAATTACCAACATCGCCCCCGCCCTGATCGCGGCGATCCTTCTCGTGTTCACGGCGGTGAGCGGCTTCCTCCAATTCGCGATCATGCTCTACGCCAAGGTCGGCCTCGCGCTCGTGCTGGCGCTCGGCCCGATTTTCATCGCGCTCATGCTGTTCGAGGCGACGCGCACTTTCGGGGAGGCCTGGACGCGCCAACTCGCCAATTTTGTGATCCTGCATGTGCTCGTCGTCGCGCTGATCGGGCTGATGCTGACGACCGTCGGGCATTTTGTCGACAAATACGGCGCCAACGCCACGACCGGCGGCCAGTTGATCGTCGGCGCGGTGGCGATCAGCGCGGTCTTGGGGCTTGCCGCCTATATCGCCTTGCAGTTGCCGGAGATCGCCGGGGCGCTCGCTGGCGGCGGGGCCTCGCTCGCCGCCCATATGCTCAACCGCTGGATGGCTGCTTACGCAACAACCGCCACGGCGGCGGCCACGATCGGCGCCTACGCCGGAGCGAGCATAGCCACGGCGCGAACGCTCCGGGCGCTGCGCGGACGGCGCGCGGGCGGCGGCATCCGCCATGTTCCCGCGGAATAGCAGAATTCGATCATCTCGAAGATCTCGGAGACGGAATGAAATTACGGATCACATTATTGACGCTGGCCATGGCGAACTCGCTCGGCGGCTGCGCCAGCCTGACCGGCGCGTCGGCACCGTCCTGTGACGGCTTCGCGCGGCGCCCGCTCAATAGATCGCTCTGGGAGTGGGAGAGCGCCAAGACCATCTCAGGCGCGCCGATCACAGCCTCGCTGATGGAGACGCCGGCGGCAGCGCCTCTTCCGTCTTCGAGCGGCACCGAGCCGCTTATCCGCAAGGGCGAACTCGCCCGCCCTCGAGCGGTGGCGCGCGGGATTGCCCTCCCCGTCTTCGATATCGCCGCCTCGACGCAGCGCTGTGGTGGAGCCGATCATGGTTGAGGGGGGCGATTTGAAGACCTATTTCGAGCGCGCCCGGCTCTGGGAGCAGGATCTTCTGCTCTCGGCGCAACGCTCTAAGCGTCTCGCCTGGGGCGTCGCGGCGGCGGCCTCGATCCTCGCCTTCGTTTCGATCGGGGCAGTCGCGGCGCTGACTCCTCTCAAGACCGTCGAGCCATTTGTCATTCGCGTCGACAATACGACGGGAATCGTCGACGTCGTCTCAGCGCTTAAGGACGAACCGCAGACCTACGACGAGGCGATCGTCAAATATTTTTTAGGCCAATATGTGCGGACGCGGGAAGGTTATAGCTTCATCGAGGCGCCGACGAGTTTCCGCACCATCTCGCTGCTCTCGACGCAGAGCGAACAGGCGCGTTTTGCTTCCCTCTACCGGGGCTCTAATCCGGACAGCCCGCAGGTCGCCTACGGCCGCAGCGGCGTAGCGGAAATCCGCATTAAGGCGATCTCGCTGCTTGGCCCTAATCTCGCTTCTGTGCGCTACTTGCGCGAAACCCGGCGCGGCGATGAGACCAAGATTTCGCATTGGATCGCGACGGTCGCCTTTTCCTTCGAGAAGAAGGCGACGATCTCTTCTTCCGATCGCCTGATCAACCCGCTCGGGTTTCTCGTCTCGGAATACCGATCCGATCCGGAGACCGCGCCATGATGAACCGCTTTTCTTTCGTTGGCGCCTTCATGCTCGCCGCGGGCATTATGCTGACACCGCTGCCGGCCCTCGCCTTGCAGCAACCGACGGCCGGCTCGCGCGACGCCCGCGTGCGCATGGTCGCCTACGACCCAAGCAACGTCGTCAAGATCAACGGCGTTATCCGGGCCTCGACCCAGATTCTGTTCGCGGAAGACGAAGAGATAGCCCATGTCGCGATCGGCGACGCCGTCTCCTGGGAAGTCGCGCCCGCCGGCAACATCCTCTTCCTCAAGCCGCGTGAAAAACACCCGCCGACCAATCTGCAAGTGGTGACGACGCGACGCGACGGGCGCAAACGCTCTTATCAATTCGAGCTGTCGATCGCGGAGAGTTCCCTTGCGGACAGCTATTTCATGGTCCGCTTCGCCTATCCCGGCGACGAGGCCGAAGCGCGCCGCGAAGCGAGCGTCGCAAGGCGCGGCGACACCGAGTTGCGCGCCATCGATGAGACCTTTTCGCTCCATAACGCCACTGCCCCGCGCAACTGGCGCTATTCGGCGCAAGGCGCGCCGAGCCTGGAGCCCGACGCCGTCTACGATGATGGCAAGGAAACGACGCTGCGTTTCGAAGGCAACCGCGAAGTTCCGGCGATCTACCTCGTCGTCTCCGACGGGACCGAGAGCTTGGTTCCAAAAGATGTGCGCGGCGAGCTCGTCGTTGTCCATGCGGTTGGCCGTGAGTTGCGTCTTCGCCAAGGCGCGGAGGTTCTCTGCGTCTTCAACGAGGCCTTCGATTCCGTAGGCGTCAACCACGCGACGCGAACGACGAGCCCGAGCGTCGCGCGCCTGTCGCGCCGCGCGCAACGAACAAAATGAGCGTCAACTCGCAACCATATTCGAGAAAGCGACCACGATGAGTGAAGACCCAGCCGCCAGTCCGCTCGAACAGGAGCGCAGGATCACGCCAGTCTCTTCACACGGCGAAACGACGCGGCCGTGGCGCAAGGGACTGGGCATCGCCGGTCTCGTCACGCTGTGCGGCCTCGTGCTGTGGGCAAGCTGGAAGCGCGCCCCGGCCGAGGCCGAAGCGCGCCAGAAGCCAACGATTTCGGTGGCGAGCGCGTTCGAACGTCCGCGCGATCCGCCAGTCGCTCGAGTGGAGCCGGCTACGCTTCCAATCGCAATGCCGGCCCCTCCCGAGCGGTCCAAGGCCGACGAACTCATGGACAGCGCGCGGCGCGCGCCGGTGCTCGTCTTCAATCGTCCCCCGCAAGCCAAGGCCAGCGCTGCGACCGCCCCGTTTCCCGGTGTGGACCCTGAGCCGACGGGTTCAATTTACCCAAACGGCTATGGTCCTCCTGAAGCCCCCAATGAGCTCGCGAGTAAGCTTAAACCGACGATGTTGGAAGGAGTGCGGGCGGCGCGGCTGCCCAATCGCCATCTGATCGTCACGCAGGGAACCTCCATTCCTTGCATACTGGAGACCGCCATGTCGTCGGATGTCGCGGGGTTCATCTCCTGCGTGGTCGAGCGCGACGTGATGTCGGATTCGGGCCAAGTCGTGCTGATGGAAAAGGGCACGCAGATCGTCGGCGAATATCGCGGCAATGTGCGGCGCGGCTCAAAGCGCATGTTCGTCCTGTGGACCCGGGCCAAGACGCCGACCGGCGTGATCGTGGCGCTCTCGAGCCCCGCGACCGACGCGCTGGGGCGCTCTGGTTTCGACGGTGAGATCGACAATCATTTTTTCGAACGCTTCGGCGGCGCGCTGCTGCTGTCGATCGTCAACGACGCCGGACAAATCGCCGCCAGTCGGCTGTCGCAAGCCAATGTTCAGGTGAATTCGATCCAGAACTCTGGACAGAGCGCGGCGGCGATCGCCACCGAACAATCGATCAACATTCCGCCGACGCTCACTAAGAACCAGGGCGAACTCGTTTCGATCTTCGTCGCCCGCGATCTCGATTTCTCATCCGTGTATAGGCTGAGGCTCGTCGAGGGCCGCACCCAAATTCTCGATGGCACAATTGTAGGCGGCGTCGCGGGGCCGCAATGGGTCACGAAACCATGAGCGGCGAAGACGCGGCCGTTCTCGAAGAATTACTGCCGCAAGACGGCATAGAGCGGGCCACCTCAGCGGAGCGCCGTGTTCTCTTGCGTTGCCTCGAACCGATCGCCGATCTCCTCGCCGACCCCCACCTGACGGAAATCGTCGTCAACCGGCCGGGCGAAGTCTTCACCGAAGGGCCCATTGGCTGGACGCGCCTTGAGCGCAGAGGTCTCACCTTCGCCCATCTGATGAATCTCGCCACCGCCGCCGCGGCCTTCACCCGTCAGGACATTGCCCCCGACCATCCGATCGTCTCGACCGTCCTGCCGATGGGCGAACGCTGCCAGATCGTCGCGCCGCCTGCCGTCCCGGCCGGCACGGTGAGCCTCACGGTCCGAAGGGTGGCGGCGGTGACCATGACCTTGGACGAATTCGATCGCCGTTCTCTCTTCGCCGACGTTCGCCAGGCGAGCGACGAACTCTCGGCCGACGAGCGGGAGCTCGTGCGGCTCAGAGACGCAGGTCAATGGCGCGCCTTCCTCGAACGCGCTGTGGCCAGCCACCGCAACATCGTCATTTCCGGAGCGACGGGATCGGGCAAGACGACGCTCGCCAAAGGCTTGGTCGCGCTGATCCCCGACCATGAGCGCATTCTCACGATCGAGGACACGGCAGAACTTTCCATCCCGCAGCCCAATCATGTCCGCCTGCTCTACGCCAAGGACGGCTCAGGTGTCGCGAAAATCGGCCCGCGCGAATTGCTGGAATCGGCGTTGCGCATGCGCCCCGATCGCATCCTCTTGCAAGAGCTGCGCGACGGCACGGCCTTCTATTATCTGCGCAATGTGAATTCCGGCCATCCGGGTTCGATCACCACGGTGCATGCCGATTCCGCGCGGCTCGCCTTCGAACAGCTGACTCTTCTCGTCAAGGAGAGCGCCGAAGGGCGCGAACTCGCCCGCGAGGACATCAGGCGGCTGCTCCATCTCACGGTCGACGTCGTCGTGCAGATGTGTCGCCGCGACGGCCGCTACCGCATCACGGAAATCCACTATGATCCCGAGGCCAAGCGCCGCAATGCGTTCTGAAGGGCAAGCCGCGAGAATTGTCGCCGCCCTCATGAAGATCGCGTCCCGAGGCGGAGCAAGCGCCATGATCCGTTTTGAGCTGACCGACTCCTGGCCGCGCCTGGCGCTTTACGCCGGCCTCCCGCTCCTGGCGGTCGCGATCTTTCTCCTCGTCGCATCGAACGTGTTGCTGCTCGGGCTGCGCGCGCATGACGGCGGCCTGCATATTTTCGATATTCTGACGCTGGCGGGGCATTTCGGGAGCGACAAGCGCCTCGACCGCTGGTTGACCATCGGCGCTTTGGCCGGCGCCATCGCGACATTCGCTCTGCTCGGCGTGATCTTGCGCGCCCGGCCGCGGGCGCTGCACGGTGCCGCGCGCTTCGCCACGCCGCGCGACATCGAGCAAGCCGACTTGCGGGCGAAACATGGTCTGTTGCTCGCCCAGACCAACGGCAAGCTCTTGACCTTCGGCGGCGCGGAGCATGTCATCGTCTATGCGCCGACGCGATCCGGCAAGGGCGTCGGCGTTGTCATCCCTAATCTTCTCTCCTGGACCGACAGCGTCGTCGTCCTCGACATCAAGAGGGAGAATTTCGTCAAGACCGCGGGATTTCGCGCCGCGCATGGTCAGAAGGTTTATCTCTTCGATCCCTTGGACCCCGAGGGTCGCACGGCACGCTATAATCCGCTCTCAGCCGCGCGCCGCGATCCGGCGGATCTCTATGACGATCTGCAGAGGATCGCCGGCATGTTGTTTCCGCCGGATCCCCGCGGCGACCCGTTCTGGACGGAAGCGGCGCGCTCAGCCTTCATCGCCGTTGGCGGCTATGTCGCCGAAACGCCGCAACTCCCTTTCACCATCGGCGAAATCTTGCGGCAGCTCACGGCGGCGAGCGATGTGAAGGCGCATTTCGAGAGTGTCATGAAGGCGCGAAAGACCGGGCCGAAACAGCTGTCGGCGCCTTGTATCGCCGCGCTCAACGACTTCATCGCCGCCTCGGAAAACACGCTGCAATCAGTGCGCAAGACCGTCACCGCCCGCCTCGGGCTCTGGCTCAATCCGCGCATCGACGCCGCGACGGCGGCGAGCGATTTCGATCTGAGCAAATTGCGCAGCGAATCAATCTCGATCTATCTCGCGGTCACGCCCGACAATCTCGACCGGCTGGCGCCGCTCCTCAATCTCTTCTTTCAACAGGTCGTCGATCTTAACGCCCGCGAACTGCCCGAGCACAATCCGGCGCATTCGCGTCAGCTCTTGCTCCTTCTCGACGAATTCCCGTCTCTCGGCCATGTCGGCGTGCTGGCGAAAAGCGTCGCCTTCGTCGCCGGCTACGGCATAAGACTTCTGACGATCTTGCAGAGCCCGTCGCAATTGCGCGCGATCTATGGCGCCGACGAAGCCAAGAATTTCTTGACCAATCACGCTGTCGAGATCGTCTTCACGCCCAAAGAGCACGATGTCGCCGTGGAGCTCTCGGAACGGTTCGGCACGCAGACCGTAGAGGCGAAGAGCCGCTCGCGGCCCTGGGGCCTCTCCAACCGCTCCCGCTCCGAGACGGTCTCGGATCACAGACGCCCGCTTCTGCTGCCGCAGGAATTGAAACTCGTCGCAAAGAGCAAGGCCTTCGTGCTGATGGCCGGCGTGCCGCCGATCCTCGCCGAGAAGCTCGTCTATCATAAAGATCGCCGCTTCACCGCGCGGCTCGCCCCGCCCCCGATTGTCGAGCCGATGCCGGCGCCGACGCATGCGGCGCTCGCTTCGCAGCTTTTGCAATTGAGGCA
>JALHNR010000133.1 GCA_022843525.1 Methylocystis sp.
GCCGGACTCGAAATTCTCGGACCGGCCGGCGGCGGTGGGGCAGGCGGGGGCGGCGCAGCAGGCTTCGTTGGCGCCGGCGCGAAGAGGTCAGGCGGCAGATTGACGGCGCCTCCCGCCGCGGCGGGTTTCGGCAGCGGCGTTTCCAGCTCTCGAGGCGGAGCCGAGGGCCCGGCCGGCCAGTTCGCTGCCGCCGGCGGTCCGGGCCGCTGCTCCGGCCCGCGGCTGACAGCGCCTTCGAGCCGGCTGATCGTCGCTTCGACGAGAATGTCGTTGGGGCCGCCGATCAGAAGCAAATGTTCGATATTGTCGCGCCGCACAATGACGAGCTGGCGCTCGCGATCGAGGTCATAGACATCGACGACGTCCAGTCGGCGCGCGCGATTGCGGCCTCCCGGCGCACGAATGCGGCGTCCGAATAACAGACGGAAAATATAAAGCACGAGCACCGCAGCGACGAGGAACGCAACGAGCGCTCCGAGCGCCGGCAGCAGTTGAGTGAATTTATCAGGCATGAACGGTTAGTCTCTCGTTCGGACGCGCGTGAACCTTGCCAAATTAACAGCTTTCCTGGCAAGCGCCGAAAAAAGGTTAATGAATGGTTAATGTTCGACGAATCAGCGCCCTTCCAACGTCCGGCGTTGCTATTATTGGCGTTCGCAGCCATTGTTTTAGATGATTCTGTAAGCGTCGGCAGAGTAATAATCGGCGCGCCGGCGTCAGCATGGCCGTCGCGATCGGCGATATATGACGCGGGTGGTTAAGAAATGAGCGACAGGACCGAAGCGGCCGCCTTGGGACGCAGCGAGCGGCCCGCGAATATCGGATTGACGCTCGCCCTCGTCATCGCGTTGATCGCAGGCGTCGCCGCCTATTACCTGACGCCTTCGGACCTCGGGCCGCGCGTCACCATTCTAGCGCTCGCGGTTTTCGGCGTCGCCGGAATCTTTTTTCTCTTCGCCTATGCGGTCGGATTGATTCACTTCTCCGGCCGAGTCGCGGGGAACGACGTGACGAAACTCGTCGCCGACACATCCGGCGAAGGGCTGCTCGTCACCAGAGGCGATGCGCGCATCGTATACGCCAACGAAGCCTATACGGCGATGTGCGACGCGAAAGACGCTTCCGGCGTTCAGCTGGTCGAGCGGCTGTTCTCAGGGCCGCCCGAGGTCTCGGAAGCGATCTATAGACTGGTCCAGGCGGCGCGCGGCGGCGTTTCGCATAGCGAAGATCTGCGGCTCTCGCCGCCGCTCTCGGGGCAGGGGCCGGTCGGCTGGTACCGCATTCGCGTGCGACCGCTGCCGACGACGTCGGGCGGGCGCTTCTGTCTCTGGGCGGTGGCCGACGTGACCGCCGATCGACAGCGGCAGGAGAACGTCTTCCAGGAACTTCAGCACGCCATCGATTTTCTCGATCATGCGCCGGCGGGATTCTTTTCCGCGAGTCCGGACGGCGCCGTCTCTTATATGAACAAAACGCTCGCCGGATGGCTGGGCTATGATCTTACGCAAGTCGGATCGGGCGGCGCGACGCTGTCCTCCATCGTCGCTCATAGCGGCGCGGCGCTTCTCGCCGCGATGTCGGGCGCGCCGGGCGACGTGCGCACCGAGCAGATTGACCTCGACCTGCGATGCCGCAACGGCAAGTCGCTGCCCGTCAGGCTGCTGCATCAGGTCGCTTTCGGCCAGGACGGCGAATCCGGCCCCTCGCGCACCCTCGTGCTCAACCGCGCCTCTGGCGAACAGCCGGAAGAGAATTTGCGCGCGGCCGAGGTGCGTTTCGCGCGCTTCTTCAACTCGACCCCGATGGCGATGGCGACGCTCGACGGCGAGGGCCGCGTGCTGACGTCGAACGCGGCTTTCGCGAAATTGCTGCCGCAGGCGCTGAAATCGGGCCAGGGACAAGCCGCCGCGCCGTGGTCGGTGCTGACGGGGCTCGGCGAACGCGACGGCGCCGCCCTCCGCGCGGCGATCGAAGACGCGATCGAAGGCAAAGGCGAGGTGCGCCCGATCAATGTCGTGTTCGAGGAAGACGCCGCCGGCGCGGCGACACGTTCGGCGCGCTTCTTCGTCTCTTCCGCCGAGGACGCCGGCAAGAAAGGCGCGATGGTCTACGCGCTCGACACGACCGAGCAGCGCAAGCTGCAGGAGGAGTTCGCGCAGTCACAGAAGATGAATGCGGTCGGCCAGCTCGCCGGCGGCATCGCGCATGACTTCAACAATATGCTGACGGCGATCATCGGCTATTCGGATCTGCTGCTCTCCAGCCACCGCCCGACCGACCCCGCTTTCCGCGACATTCGCCAGATCAAGGAAACCGCCAACCGCGCGGCAGGCCTGACGCGGCAGCTGCTCGCCTTCTCGAGGCGTCAGACGCTGCGCCCGCAAGTCCTGCAGCTCGGCGACGCGCTCTCCGAAGTGCAGAATTTGCTGCGCCGGGTCGTCGGCGAAAAGAACGAACTCGAACTGCGTCTTGGCCGCGATCTCTGGTTCGTAAAGGCCGACATCACCCAATTCGAACAGGTGATCATCAATCTCGTCGTCAATGCGCGCGACGCCATGCTGGAGTCAGGCGGCCGGGTGCAGATCCGCACGCGCAATGTCGCCGCCTCGGAATGCGCCGCCTTCAATGAGGCGGCGCTGCCGGCGGCGGATTATGTGCTGGTCGAGGTCGAGGACTCGGGCAGCGGCATTCCCGCCGATGTGAAAGAAAAAATCTTCGAACCCTTCTTCACGACCAAGGAAGTCGGCAAAGGCACGGGCCTCGGCCTGTCGACGGTCTTCGGCATCGTCAAGCAGTCGGGCGGCTTCATCTCCGTCGACAGCGAGATCGGGCGGGGCGCGGTTTTCCGCATTTTCCTGCCGCGCTACGTGCCGGAGGAGAAGGAGACGTCGCAGAAGGCGGATACGCCCAAGGTCGCTGCGGACTACACGGGACAGGGCGTGGTTCTCCTCGTCGAAGACGAAGACGCCGTGCGCTCGATCGGCGCACGCGCCTTAAGTTCGCGCGGATTCACGGTGCTCGAAGCGGCGACGGGGATGGAAGCGCTCGAGGTCGTCGAACGCGTCGACGGCAAGATCGATCTCATCGTCTCCGACGTGGTGATGCCGGAGATGGACGGCCCGGCGATGTTCGCCGAATTGCGCAAGCGCGGCGTCGCGGCGAAGGTGATCTTCGTTTCCGGCTATGCCGAAGAGGCCTTCGCCAAAAATCTTCCAGAGGGCGACTTCGGCTTTCTGGCGAAGCCGTTCTCGATCAAACAGCTGATCGAGACGGTCAAGGCGCATATGCCCTGACGCGGCAAAGCGAGCGGGATGAGGCTCACAACGCCGGCGCGACGACCCGCATGCGGCGCTTGATTCCATCAGGTCCGATGACGTCGCGATAGGTTTCCGGCGTGGCGGCTGCGCCGTCCGCGGCGTTGGGCTGCGCCTGCGCCGCGGATTCCGGCGGCTTCGTCGGCTCTGGCGCGGAGCCTTTCGCTTTCCGACCGCGCGCCGCGCCGGGCGGCAGCGCGCGCGACAATTGCTCGGCCTGCTCCGCCGTCACGACCTGATCCTTTGCGTGGCGCTCGGCGATGAGTCGCTCGGCTTCGGCGAGCGCCTCGGCCCACGACTGCCCCGGCGGCTTGCAGCCGCAGGACGGATCATAGGTTGTCTCGAATTTATGCGCGTTCGGATGGCTGGAATAAGCCTCGCCGTCGATCGAAAGCGCAGAACTGAGCACCTTCGATTGCGACGCCGTATAGAGTTTCACCTCGGCGTTGGGACACAGCGCCCGGCACATCGTCGCAAGATCGTCGAGGTTGGAGCTGCGCGCCGAATAGCTGATCGGGAAAAAGCCGCCGTCGCAGGCGCGCACGCAGATCGCCATTGGACCGCCGCGCGGCTTCCCGTCAGAAGGTTCCTGCTCCGCGTCTGGAACGACGGGCATGTCGCGCGCGCCCGGACTTTCATCGGGCGCGACGCCAAACAGCTCTTCAAAGAAATTGCGCGGTCGTGCAGCGCGCGCTTGCGCCGCCTGAGGATTGCGGCATTCAGCCTCGTAGCGGGCGGCAAGCGCCTGACGCTGGCCGCCATCGTCGGCGCTCGCCCGTTCATAGCTGGCGATGGCGCCAGAGAGTTGGTTGAGCTGCGCGTTGATTTGATTGCACTGAGGCGGCGGCGGATCGCCGAAGAACAGGAATTGGCCGCGATCGCAGCCGAGCGCGCGGGCTCTCGCCGAGACGCGGGCATGGTCGCCGCGCTGCTTGGCGGCCGCGGCCTGGAATCTCCCCGCGCTGCCGCCGGAGCTGGCGCGGGCGATCTGCGCGCGCAACTCCGTACAGTAGGGACTTTCCCCTGCCGCCGGCGAAACGGCGAGGAGGCCGAGCGCGACGCCGGCGGTGACCGCCAGTTTCGTCCGCATGAAGGCGCTTTTCGTCAAAAAGGGCTTTATGGTCGCGGCCTCATTGAAGTTTTTGGCTCTCTTCACTCTCTGGTAAGAAGCCGAGGAACGCTTGCGCGATCGCTTGGCGACTGATGTTCCGGCGCGCGTCGCTTACGACGAATCGCGTCATTTTCACCAATCCGGGCCGCGTAGCAAACGTCGCTCGATTAATCGCGCCCATCGTGTCGGCAACAAGGCGCCGGACGACGCCGCCAATCTCCTCGGTGGGGGGACGAATTTTTTGCCTCGCCCAGGGTCGAAGCCCTTCCCTTGCCGCGCGGCTTCGCCCATATCGGCATCGGCGTCGCTAGAGCGCCGCTCGCGAAAATGTGGAATTCGGTTTTTCGCACAGAGAGCGCTCTAAGCTTTCGAGATCGATCATGTTATCCGCCTTTGGCGATTCCGCCCAAAGGCAGCGTGATCCAGGAGGTTGCCGATATGAAGCGTTCCAAATTGCTGGCTCTGATTTCGACGGCCCTTCTTTGTTTCGGCGCCGCGCCGGCCTTTGCGCAGAATGGGCCGGATCTCATTTTCCGCAAATCGGTGGATTTCAAGCTTCTCACTCCAAACGACAAGCTCGCGACCTATGGAATCGACGACCCGATGATCGACGGCGTCGTCTGCTACTATACGGCGCATGAAAAAGGCGGCGTCGCCGGCATGTTCGGCGTGGCGGAGCAGTCGTCGGAGGTTTCGCTCGCCTGTCGGCAATATGCCCCGGTCAAATTCAAGGAGAAGTTCGGCCAGGGCGATACGGCGTTCAGCGAGCGGCGTTCGCTGCTGTTCAAGCGCATGCATATTGTTCGCGGTTGCGACGCTAAGCGCAATGTGCTGATCTATATGGTCTATTCTGACAAGCTCGTTGAAGGTTCGCCCGAGAGCTCGACCTCGACCGTCGCCATTCAGCCCTGGGGCGGCCAGAACGAAGTCCCGCAATGCGGAGAGTCTCTGCGCTGACGCTAGTCGACGCAGGCGACGACCGCGGCGTCCGGCTCGATCGAGGCGCGCGCCGCGCTTACGTCGATCGAGGCGGTCACATCGTCGGCGCGGCCAAAGGCTCTGGCCGCGCCATGGCCATGCGCCGCACACCAGGAGTCGGCGACGATCTTGCCGCAATCGGCCTTATGCGTGAGGCATTCCGTCAGGCCGTATCCCTCCTGATCGGCGATAACATAGGCGGCGCTCGCGCTCGCCTCGGCTCGCGCGGCGCAGGCGTAGCCGACGCCGATCCACATTCCTGCAAGTAGCGACGCAAACGTGCGCCGTCCGAACGGCGCCTCATATTTCCACATGACGAACAAGCCCCACGCGACTCCGACAGCCTGCCGAAGACCTAGCGCATAGCGGTAAAACCCGAGTTAAATCGCCCGCCGCTCGGCAGGCTCGCGCTTGACGCGGCGGCGCGCTTTAGCGCATGGTCGCCGCCATGACGCTTCGGCTCACCATTTGTCGGAAGACCATTATCAGCTAGCGATCACGCTGGCCGGAGCCGTCACGTCTCTCCAAACGACATGAAGCGACGCCCCGGCCGGCGGCCTTGCGGGGAAATTCATGTCGACGCCTGCGCTGAAAATCTACAACACGCTGACCCGGACGAAGGAGGAATTCCGTCCGATCGATCCCGCGCATGTCCGCATGTATGTCTGCGGGCCGACGGTCTACGACTACGCGCATATCGGCAACGCCAGGCCGCTCATCGTCTTCGACGTGCTGTTCCGATTGCTACGCCATCTCTACGGCGTCGAGCATGTCACTTACGTCCGCAACATCACCGACGTCGACGATAAGATCAACGCGCGCGCCGCGGAACGCGGAATCTCCATTCGCGAACTCACGGACGAAACCAACAAGGTCTTCCAGCAGGACGTGAAGGCGCTCGGCTGTCTCGAGCCGACCGTGCAGCCGCGCGCCACCGAGCATATCGGGCAGATGATTACGATTATCGAGCGGTTGATCGCCTCCGGCCACGCCTATGCGGCCGACGGCCATGTGCTCTTCGACGTGCCGTCGATGCAAAATTACGGGCGCCTGTCGCGGCGTTCGCTCGATGAAATGTTGGCCGGCGCGCGCGTCGACGTCGCGCCCTATAAGCGCGGCGACATGGATTTCGTGCTGTGGAAGCCCTCAAAGGAGAACGAGCCCGGTTGGGACAGCCCATGGGGCAGGGGGCGTCCCGGCTGGCATATCGAATGTTCGGCGATGTCCTGGGCGCATCTTGGCGAAACCTTCGACATTCACGGCGGCGGCATCGACCTTGTCTTTCCGCATCACGAAAATGAGATCGCGCAAAGCTGCTGCGCTTTCGGGCGCGAGGTGATGGCGAATTACTGGATGCATAATGGCTTCCTGCAGGTCGAGGGCGAGAAAATGTCCAAGAGCCTGGGTAATTTCGTGACGATCCACGAGCTGCTGCATACGGAAAAGTTTGGTGGGCGGAAGTGGCCCGGTGAAGTGCTGCGCCTCGCGATGCTGCGCACGCATTACCGCCAGCCGATCGACTGGACCGTGAAGGCGCTGGAGGAGGCGGAAACCAGTTTACGTCGTTGGTCGGAGTTCATTTCGGCGGGCGCAGCATCCGGCGATAGTGGCAACTTTCTACATGCGTTCGAGGGTGCCTTGGCGGATGATCTAAACACGCCTCTTGCGATGAAGTTGCTACACAGCGTTTACGATCCCTCGCAACTGGATAAAGCCTTAAATTTGGTTGGCATCGATGTGCGGCGCTATGCTCGTTGGATTGAGAATGAGAAAAGTAAGAGCGTCGACGCCAGTTCGATCGGAGCCTTAATCAGCGCGCGGTTGACGGCGCGAGCTTTAAAAAACTGGGCCGAGTCGGACCGCATCCGCGACGAACTCGCCGCCATGGGCATTGTGCTCAAGGACAACAAGGACGGCACGACGACCTGGGAGGTGAAGCGGTGACGGCGAGCCTTTCTTATATGCCGGAAGTATCAACCACACCCGTCATGGCCGGGCTTGTCCCGGCCATCCACGCCGGGACGTTAAGCAATATCGGCCTCGTCGCGAGTCGTCTTGACGTGGATGCCCGCGTCAAGCGCGGGCATGACGCTGCGGAGCCATTTCGCAAAATTGATGGAGCGTAGATATGTCCAACGATGACTGGAAAAAGACGCTTCCCTTCAAGCGCCACTGGGCGCTCTATCTCGCCTTCAAGCTGATCGTGCTGGCGCTCGCGGCGTTCATCGCGTGGCATCTGCTGCGCGCCTTCGAGATCGTGTGATGGCGCGCAGCGCGCCAGCGCCCGGTCTGCGGCCGTTTCTTCCGGCAGATGCCGCGAGGCTCGCCGCGCTCTTTCGCGCCAGCATCGAGGCGCTGGCCGCCGATGACTATGACGAGGCGCAGCGCGAAGCTTGGGCGTCCGCGGCCGACGACGAAGCGGCCTTTGCGTCGCGCCTCTCGGACGCACTGACCATCGTCGCGCTCGTCGACGGAGGCATCGCCGGTTTCGCGTCGCTGCGCGACAACAAGATGTTTGACATGCTCTATGTGCGGCCCGACATGGCGCGCAAGGGCGTCGGGTCGGCGCTCGCCGAGGCGATCGAAAAACTCGCCGCCGCGCGCGGCACGACACTGCTGACGGTCGAGGCCTCCGACGCGGCGCAGGATTTTTTCGCGGCGCGCGGCTATGTGGCCACGACCCGCAATATGATCGAGATTGGCGGGCAATGGCTCGGCAATACGACGATGACCAAGGAGCTGGCGGCGCCCGCCGCCGGGAGAGCGCATTGATGGCCAAAGAACGGCTGACGCTATACGACACGACGCTGCGCGACGGCGCGCAGACGACGGGCGTCGATTTTTCGCTCGACGACAAGCGTCAGATCGCGGCCATGCTGGACGAGATCGGAATCGACTACATCGAAGGCGGCTATCCTGGCGCCAATCCGCTCGACACGGAGTTTTTTGCGCAGCGTCCGAAACTGCGCGCGCGCTTCGCCGCCTTCGGCATGACGCGGCGTCAGGGCCGCTCGGTCGAGAATGATCCGGGCGTCGCGGCGCTCCTCGACAGCAGCGCCGACGTCGTCACCTTCGTGGCCAAGAGCTGGGATTTTCAGGTTCGCGTCGCCTTACGCTCCACGGAAGAAGATAATCTCGAGAGCGTTACGCAATCCGTAAAAGCCGCCGTCGCGCGCGGCAAGGAAGTCGCCGTCGATTGCGAGCACTTCTTCGACGGCTTCAAAGCGAACCCTGACTACGCGCTGGCCTGCGCAATGGCCGCGCATACGGCTGGCGCGCGCTGGGTCGTCCTCTGCGACACAAATGGCGGCACGCTGCCGCACGAGGTTGAAAGCATCGTCGCAGAGGTCGTCAAGCAGATTCCAGGAGACCGCATCGGCGTGCATTGCCACGACGACACGGGGCAGGCGGTGGCGAATTCGCTTGCCGCCGTGCGCGCCGGCGCGCGGCAAATTCAAGGCACGCTCAATGGTCTTGGCGAACGCTGCGGCAACGCCAATCTCACCACGATCATCCCCACGTTGCTGCTAAAGAGCGAGTTTGCCGAGCGCTTCGAGATTGGCGTGACGCAAGAGAAGCTGACGCATCTGACGCGGGTCAGCCACGCGCTCGATGAACTTCTCAACCGCGCGCCCAACCGCCATGCGCCCTATGTCGGCGCCAGCGCCTTCGCGACCAAGGCCGGTATCCACGCCTCGGCAGTGCTAACCGATCCGCGCACATACGAACATGTCACGCCTGAATCGGTCGGCAATGTGCGGCGCGTGCTCGTATCGGATCAGGCGGGACGCTCGAACATCGCGGCCGAGCTTGGCCGATTGGGCGTCGTCCTCGACAAGGAGGATCCGCGTCTGGCGCGGCTTCTCGATGAGGTGAAGGAGAAGGAAGCGCAAGGCTACGCCTATGAGGGCGCCGACGCCTCGTTCTTTCTTCTGGCGAAGCGCGTGCTTGGCGAGGCGCCGCATTTCTTCGACATTGAACGCTACAGCGTCGCGGTCGATCGGCGCTTCGCCAGGAATGGCGGCTTCGAGGACCAAGGCGCCGAGGCGATCGTCAAGATCAATGTGGATGGCGAGAGCCGGATTTCCGCCGCCGAAGGCAACGGTCCCGTCAACGCCCTCGATCTCGCGCTGCGCAAGGATCTCGGCGCCTATCAGCGCTTCATCGAGGATGTTCGGCTCGTCGACTATCGCGTTCGCGTGTTCCAGGGCGGCACCGACGCGGTGACGCGCGTTCTCGTCGAATGCGCCGACGGCGAGGGCGGGCGGTGGTCGACGGTCGGCGTTTCGGCCAACGTCATCGACGCGTCCTTCGAAGCGCTCGTCGACGCGATCAACTACAAGCTGCTGGTCTCGGTCGAGCGCAACGACCGTCGAATCGCTAAAGCCGCTCAGTGATCGCTGTCTCGCTGATGTCTGGAGAATGGCGGACCGCCGCGAAAATCATCGGCAGAATGTCTTCGACGCGCTCGGCCACCAGATAGCGAACGTTATCGATTTCGCCGAAGAACTCCTCGTTCCGCATATGCGCGAAAAGCGACAGCAGCGGCCGCCAGAAGCCCCCGATATCGGCAATGACCAGAGGCTTGGTGTGACGGCCGAGCTGGATCCAGGTCAGCTGCTCGGTCAGCTCCTCCAGAGTGCCGACGCCTCCCGGCAGCGCGATGAAGGCGTCGGATCGTTCGAACATCAGGCGCTTGCGCGTGTGCATGTCGTCGACGACGACGAGCTCCGTCGCGCCCACAAAGGGAATCTCCCTTCGGTCCAGGAACTCGGGAATGATTCCGGTGACAGCGCCCCCTGCTGCGACCGTGGCCTTCGCCAGGACGCCCATCAAGCCAATGGCTCCGCCGCCATAAACGA
>JALHNR010000134.1 GCA_022843525.1 Methylocystis sp.
AAGTTGCGAAGGTCGTCCAGCGCTCGGGGTTGAATAACTCCCCAGGGAAAAATGAGAACCGCAGCGGCGACGATCGCGAGAAGATAGGCGCGACGCCGCTTCAACATCTCCACCTCGCATGACGGTCACGCCGCCGCCGGGGGGATCGGCGAGTCTGGCGACGCCGCAGAACTAGTCGCCCGGACCGTCAATCGCAACAGGCCCGCCTCCGTTACCGCTGCTTCCGTGACCGCTGCTTCCGTGACTCCCATGGCCGCCGCCGTTACCGTGGCCGCCCTCGCTTCCGCCGCCGCTGTATTGGCCGCCCTCGCCGCCTTCATAGCCGCCGCCATAACCGCCTTCGCCGCCTTCATAGCCGCCGCCATGGCTTCCTTCGCCATGGCCGCCTCCATAACCACCGCCGTGGCCGCCTTCGCCGTGGCCGCCTTCGCCATGGCCGCTGTGGCCGCCATGACCCCCATGACCGCCGTGGCCGCCATGCCCGCCTTCCCCGCCTTCGTGGCCACCGTGATCGTGGCCGCCGTGATCATGATCGTCGTGGTGGCCGTCATTTCCGCCCCGCGCTGGCGTCGGCAGCGGAGCAGGCTGATTATCGACATTGGCGCGGCTCTGCACCAGCGCATTGCCGAACCAAACCGGACCCAGCGCGTCGAGCCCCGGCGGACTGACGACGTCCGGGGGACGATCATTGCCGAGCGCAAGATTCGCCTCTTCGTTTGTCGGCGCGCGCTTGGCGCCGCCACGCTGCGTTTTGCCGCTCTCCAACGCGGCGACGATTTGCGCGATTGTTTCAGGCGGGACGAGAAAAGGCTCCGACACCGGCCCGCCGCTCGGCGCGCAAACGCCATAGCCTGAGCGCGTGAGCGCCTGGCCGCCAACATCGATGAAACCATATTGATGCACGACGAGCGTGCCGCATGAGCCGCCAACCCGAACCAGCGCCGTCCCGCCGCGCACGCCGATGGACGCCGTCGGCGTCCGCAGCCTTGTGCCGCCTTCATGGCTGACCCCGCCGCCGACGAAGCGCATGACGCCCTTCGCCATCGACACGCCCTGCTGACCGCCGCCGCCTTGTGAATAGACAAAATCGTCAAGGGTAACGGCGCTGTTGCGTCCGACGGTCATCGTCGATGTGTCGTTAAAGACGATCTGGGCGCTGCCGTACGGACTCGTCTCGATGCGTTCGCGCCGCTGCACGCCAAGACCAACCGATAGCGAGCGCTTCGCGGCGCCCGGCGGCGTGCCATGCGCGCTCTGATTGACCGCGCCGACGTTCCCGACGTTATCTGCGAGCGCGGGGCCGGCGACGAGCGCGAGAGCGGTTGTGGCGGCCGCGGAGAACTTTTTCATTTATCGTCTCCGTCAGAACTTTGCCGTTGGCCCGAAACTGACGGACACGTTGTCAGTCTTGAAATTCGGCAGATTTGAATCGTTGCGCGCATACTCGACGTTGCCGGCGAAACCGAAATACGGCGTGACCGGCAAGTCCACCATCAGGCCGCCGATCCAGACGGTGTCTCGACGCGCGACGAAGGGATTGATCACCGGGTTGGCGGCGTCGAAGGCAAGATGCGTAAAGCGGCCATAAGGCGCGAGGGTCCATCGGCGCGGAATAATTGGAAATGGCGGGTCGACCTCGAGCCGCAGCATCGCCTGAACGTCGACCTGATCGGAAGATTGCTGCGGATTGCCGGCCCATGCCCGCGTATAGGCGACGCGCCCTTCAAGCCTCAGGTCGTTCGTCAGTCTGTAAGAGCTGCTCAAGTAGCCGGTGACGACGTCGCCAGTCGCCAACGTCGATACTGTCGAATAGGGCGAAAAACCGGTATAGCCGAGGTAGCCCGGCGAGGGATCAACCCAGATCGCCCGCCATTCGGCGCCCGGCTCGAACCACAGGTCGCGACTGAGCTCCGCGCCGAAACTCATGCCCGCGCCGCCGGCGTTCAGATAATTGCTGCCGCCGAGCAGCGCCACCGCGCCGGTCACATATGGCTTGATGGAGAGGCCCGGATAAAGATCGGGCGCGATATGAATGCGTGGTCCGACGGAGCCGGCGAACAGCGCGACGCTATATTGCGGCAGGCGAAATTGCTGGGTGGCGTAGCCCGTCACGCGCGTCTCGAGCTGGTCGCCGCGCGCATTCTGAAAATCCAGATCATGCGCGGCCTGCACCAACTGAAAGCTGTTGATGTCGCCCTTGCGCGAGGCGGCCGACGCGACGCCGACGCCGCCGACCTGGAAAAGATTATTGGTCGGGAAGAAATTGGCGTTCGATTGCGCCCGCAGGCCGACGTGCATCCGCAGATAAAGCCGGTTAGCTTGCGTGCGCTTCTCGATATCGGGCAACTGCGCTTCGACTTGAGCCAGCTGAACCGGATCGAGGCCGCCTTCGGCGATCGCGTTGCGCAAATGCTGCGCCGAGAGTTCATAGGCGCCGAGCCGCGCATAAAGGAAACCAAGCTCCTTTCTGGCGCGCGACAAGTTCGGGTTGAACATCAGCATGCGTTCAAGCGCGCCGATTCCCGCTTCATAGTCGCGTAGCTCCGTCGACAGCAGGACGTAGCGATAGGTCGCGTCATAGTCGGTTGGATTATGCTGAATATAGGCTGCGAGGCGCTCCTGTTCGGCGCGCGGATCCTCCTGCGCCAGAGCCGGACTGAAAAGTGCGAATGCGACAAACAGTGCGCCCAAAAGTCTCGGCGCCGCTCTATATGCGAACATAAATGGCAAGCCCCCGTAAAAAATCGGAAATCGGCGATCGAGCCCGGACCGTCAGCTGGACCGGAAGCTGACTCATGTCGCCTGGAGTAGCAAGCTAGCGCCGGACGATGCGCCGATGCGAACGACACGACGGCGCAATGTGTCTGCTGCGAATTAACTCTATGCAGCAACGGCTTATGGCCTTTTCGGCCCATCCTCCTTGCGGTAACGGCGGATACAACAAGTTTTCGGGTGTTGCCTTAAAAGCACAGACGCGACGCGCGGCTATCGCCGAAGCCTCCCATCGAAGAGAGAGACAACTTCGCCGCTTTCAGTCGACGACCTCTCCGCGACCGACGAAGGAATGACGCCCCTACGCCAGCGCGCCGAGAACGCGCGGCGGCGCGGACGCGCCATGGCGCGCGTATCGTCGCAAGACGCGCCCGGCGCGAGGAGCCAGCGCAGCACGATCAGCAAGTCGGCGGCGCGGCGCGACGCGCCGATCTCCACCGCGTTGCGGATGTCGGCGACGACTCGCCCGCGCGCCGCGTCGAGCGACACAGCCCGGCGGTATCGCGCCAGCATGCGATGGTGCTTGTCGCTGGGGCTCACGCCCAAGATGAGTTCATGGCCGCGCAGACCCGCCATTTCGGCGCAACGCTCGATCGGCGTCAATTCGGGAATCATTTCGGGTTCTCCCAATCGCTTGCTCTGCCGCGGGACCTTTGCCTCTTGTCGGCAGCATAGCGACGGTAGCGCCCTGTTCCTCATCTGTTTGTGCGAGAACGCACACGGATCATTCAGCTTCGTTGAGCGCCTCTTGAACCCGCTTCTCCAGGACCGACGGGCGCAACAGCACGAGACCGCCGCGAATCTTTTCGGCGAGGCCTTCGTCGATCATCGCCGAGAGTTCGCGGCTGACCTGTTCGCGCCGACAACCGATACGGGCGGCGAGATCATGCTGAAATGGCGGCGGCGATACGATCGACTGCCCCGTCGACCCCTTGCGCGGCGCCGACATGCGCAACAATTCGGAATAGAGCCTATGCTTGAGGTCGAGCACCGAGCGCTCGAACAGGCGCGTATTCAATTCCCGCACCCGCGCCGTCAGCAGACGCAACAGCCGCTCGCAAATCTCCGGCTCGCGAAACAGGATCTCCTTGAAGACCACTGGCGGCACCAGCAAAAGTTCCGCGTTGGTGAGCGCCGTCACATTGGCGGAGCGCTTAGCCCCGTCGACCGCCGCCATCTCGCCGAAGAATTTGCCCGGTCCGAAGTCCCCGAAGATCATCTCCTTGCCGGCGGCGGTGCGTATCAGCACTCGAACGTCGCCACTGACGATAAAATACACATCGGTCGAAGGATCGTCGAAATCGAGGACCAGCTCATGCTCGGCGTAACGCCTGCGCACGCATTGGCGCGCCAGCTGTTCGCCGCGCGTCGGGTCAAGGCCAACAAAGAAAGGAATCCCGTCAAATAGGGACACATCGCGCTCCTGAATTGGAAATAGCGCCGATATTGCCGCTAAATGTCGACGTCGTCGAGGCGCAATCTGCTGGCGGATGCAGACTCTTCAGGCGATGATTGATGATGCAAGCGTTCCGAGTCGCGACTTTCAATCTGGAAAATCTCGATTGGTCGGAGACCAAACCGGCGGCGTTTGCGCGCCGAACCGACGCGCTACGCCCCCTGCTGGAGACGCTCGACGCCGACATATTGTGCCTGCAGGAAATTCATGCGCAAAGGCGTCACAAGCACGACGCGCGGCAATATATCGCGCTCGACCAGTTGCTTGCGACGACCAGATACGCGAAATTTCATCGGGCGACGACCGTCAGGCCCGGCGGCGACGCCCCCGCCGACGTGCATAATCTGGCGAT
Organism: Methylocystis sp.; assembly: GCA_022843525.1. GTDB lineage: Bacteria > Pseudomonadota > Alphaproteobacteria > Rhizobiales > Beijerinckiaceae > Methylocystis. The sequence goes on from JALHNR010000134.1 coordinate 4,581, forward strand.
CCTTTCACGATGGCCGATGCGCGCGCAACGGCAGATCCACCACGACATTGTGGCGCGATGGGTCTGGCCGCCGCCGCGGGAGGCCGACGGCTCCCAGCCGGAGCCGGTGGAGATCGCTTGGGACAGGCCCCTGCTCTACGCTGCTGTCGAGCTTCCCAACGGGGGCGCGCTCCACGTCGTCAATCTGCATCTACGCGCGCCGCGCGCCATTCCTATCGCGACGGCGCGCGGCCTCGGATCGAGCCGCGCACAGATCGAGGGCCAGTTCGTGGCGGCGCTCAAGCGCGAAGGCCAGGCGCTGGAGGCCCGGCTGTTCGCCGAAACGCTCTTTGACGCGGAGCCAGAGGCGCAGATCGCCATCGCCGGCGACTTCAACGCCGACGAGCATGACGCGCCGACCAGACTCTTGCGCGGCGGCGGAGACGAAGCGGCGGAAGGCGACCGGGCCCTCGTCGCCTTGGAAGAGCGGGTCGCGCCGTCGCGGCGCTTCACCGTAGTGCATGCGGGACGTCCAACGCTGATCGACCACCTCCTCGCCTCACAGGCGTTGGCCGCCAGTTGGCGCGAGACCACGATCCTCAACGAAGGGCTGCAGGACGAAGTCTACGCGGAAGAGCCTGTCGAAGGATCGCTTCACGCGCCCGTGGTCGCGCAGTTTGAGCTGGTGGCAAAATAGACCGCGGCCGCGCGTGAACCCGAGCGCGCCGCATACGGCCGCCGGTCACAAGGAGGCGAACGCTCTCAACTGTTCGGCCAAGGCGCGCGCTTCGCGCCAGTCCAGTTCAACGTCCGCTTGACCTTCGGAGGAGACGAGGATGCCGCTGTGCTCGACCCTCGCATCGAAGTCATGATCGCTGGCGATGGGGCTCATATAGATTTGCTGTTGGACGCGGTCGCCCGTCGCGACAGCGTCGAGCGCGCGCGAAAGGATCGCCGCCTCTTCTTTGGTAAAGCGCCGCAAGGGGTGGCCAGGAAGGCGAAGCGACGCCAATACGACAAACGATCGATGCTCTGAGGCGACAAGCTCGAAGAGCTGAGACATATTCAAGATCCCATCGGCGTTTCAACACAGCAAGAAACGAGGCTTTGCACGCCGCGCCCAGGCGCGCTTTTTGAAAGACGGTCAGGAGTCCGCTTTTCGTGCGTGAGCGCATCAAATTTCATGCCTACGATTCAGCCAAGCATCTCGCCGTGAGAGAAACAGATGAATGACAAGCGCCTCTTCGCGCCCTCGACCGCGCGCAATCGCGGCCCGATCCTCGACGTCCTGCGCAACGTCTTACCGGCAAAAGGGGTGGCGCTCGAGATTGCGAGCGGCGCGGGAGAACATGTCACATTTTTCGCGCAGCATCTGCCCGGACTGACATTCTGTCCGTCGGACCCGAACACTGAAGCGCGCGAGAGCATTTCGGCTTGGATCGCCTTCTCGCGACTCGCCAATGTGGATGCGCCGCTCACGCTGAACGTCGAGGAATTTCCTTGGCCGATCCGCTTGGCGGACGCCATCATTTGCATCAACATGACTCACATTTCGCCCTGGCGCGCGACCGAAGCCTTGTTCGAAGGCGGAGTCAGGACCTTGCCGGCGGGAGCGCCGCTCTATTTATACGGTCCATACAAGCGCGGCGGCGCCCACACTGCGCCAAGCAACGCTGAGTTCGATGCGAGCCTTCGCGCTCGCAACGCCGCGTGGGGCATCCGCGATCTCGAAGATGTCGTGGCCTGCGCGCGCGCGCAAGGATTTGGAGAGCCTCAAATCGTGGACATGCCCGCCCATAATCTCAGCGTCATCTTTCGCCGGTAACGAAAACGTTGACGCGCATTAGCCTTGAACCAGCGTTGCTTGCGACAGGATCGCCGCGTGTCTCGAAATGATGACACGAGCGCAGCCATGCCGACGGAACCCGCGAACGGGCCCCCTCGGCACGTATAGTGAAGTGAAGCCCACCTGGGAGAAAGACCATGGAACGTCGCGAATTCATCGCAGTCGGAACCGCCGCCGCCGTCGCATCCGCCACCCAAGCGTTTGCTCAGGCGACCGGCCAACAGGACAGCGCGGCCAAAATGGATGATATGCATCCGCCGCTCTACAAAAACCTGGAAAACGCGAGCATCGAATGCGTCTCCACCGGCAATGACTGCCTCCGCCACTGTTTCGGCATGTTCGCGATGAAAGACACCAGCATGGCTGAGTGTGCGGACGCCGCTTTCCAGCTTGTCGCGGCCTGTAATGCGCTGGCGTCGCTTGCGGCGGTCAATTCCTCGCATGTCGGTCCGCTGGCGAAAACGGTGGCCATGATTTGCGATGACTGCAAAAAACAATGCGACAAATTCCCCAAGGTCAAGGAATGCGTGGAGTGCGGCAAATCGTGCCAGAAATGCGCCGACGAGTGCCGTAAGGTATAGCCGACTCCAAGCAGCAAGTCGGGAGCTTCGATGAAGACCACGCGATACGCATTCGCGCGCGTCGCCGCTTGCGCCGCCATCTCCATCGGGATTGGCGGCGCCTCGGCCAGCGCGGCAGCACAGGGCGCGCCGCGCGACACTGTCGCCCAGGCGACGGAAACGGCGGAGAAGACGACCGGACAAGGCGAGGGCGTCGTCAGAGCGGTCGACGCGGACGATCGTAGGCTCATGATCACGCATGGGCCGATTGCCGGACCGCTGGAAATGTCGCCTATGACAATGGCGTTTCGCGTGGCGCCAAACGTGGATCTCTCTAGCCTGTCGAAGGGCATGAAGATCACATTCACGATCAGTCGCGACGCGAAAGGCCTCTATGTCATTGAGGACGTGCGGCCGGAGAAACCCTAATGCGCGCTCGCATCCGTGCGGGTATATCCCAGTCCGTCCATGCCGATGCGGTGCATCAGATAGCATAGACAATCCTGCTGCACGGCGCGGTGGTCAACAGTCAGCATTGCCGGAATGGCGGGGCGCGCGAGCCTGATTAGGCCACCTGCGTAATCGAAATAGTTGATCGGCTGCGTGTCGAACCCCTCGCCGGAGAGGACTTCGAGACGCGCGTCTTCGTGGCCCAACGCGCCGAAAGAGGCGCCGGCGCCCAATTCGCTGAAATTCAGATGGTCGATATCGGGGCGGAAGACAAAATCCGCCGGCGTTCCGTCGAAGGAAAAGCTTGCGCCGGCGGGCGGCTTCACGATGGCGCATGTGCGCAGCAACTCAATGTCCTGCGGAGCCGGCGCGTGGTCGGGAAGCTCTGCGATCGAGAGGCAGGCGTTGAGCAGTTCGACGGCATGCGCCACGCCGGCATCGGCGCCCGACTTGCCGCATTCGACCGTGATCGCCGGACATAGTTCGGCGAAGGCCGCTGCGCTGGTGCCGCGCGGGCGCTGAAAATGCACGACGATGCGGGAGAAAAGCTGGGCAAGCGCGACATATTTCGGCTCAAGCTTGGTGATGCAGCTGTAGTGAGGATTGAAACCGGTGTTGTTGTGGATGTCGACGGCCGCGAAAGCTCGGCGCTTCTCAACATATTCGTAAATCCAGCGGGCCATATGCGCGAGCGGATCATCGGGAAAGGCCGTGCCGCGCCAAACCCGGTTGAAGTCGCGCTGGTTCGGCAGCGTGCGCACATTCGCCGCCGCGGCATCGACATTGCCGATGAACAGAATGAGCGACCGATTCAGCCCGCGCGCGACGTGACGACGCAAAGTCTCCTGCACGGCGGCGAGCCCGCTCGTCTCATTTCCGTGCAGCAGCGTAGATACGAACAGCGGTTGCGGGTCACGGCCAGGAAGGTCGAACAGCGTCGGTCGGGGAAGGATGTCCTTCAGGCGATTGGCGGGGCAGTCGAGAAATCCGTCAGGCAGCCGGTCGAGCAGGGCGCAAGGCGCGTCGGTCACTGTTCTCCTCATGTTTCCCACTGATGGACGGGGGCGCCGCTACGCTGGCGCTCGCAATAGGCCGCCATCAGGGCATAAAGGTCCCCGCCGCGCGCCTCAAGCGCTTTTCGCTGCCAAGCCGCGCCGGTCTGCCGCGTCTGCACCCGAGCTTCGACGATATCGAGGAAATCGGCTTCGGCGACGCCCAGGTCGCGAAGCCCCGCCCTGGCGGCGGGAATGAGCCGATCGAGCAGCAGACGATCTGCGGCGATCTCGCCTTCGCCCGGCCATTCGAGCTTGGCGTCGAGGCCAAAGCGCGCGGCGGCGTAAAAATTCCGCTTTGCGTCAGCGAAGGCAAGGCCGCCGGCGCCGCCCTCCCCGCTCATGGCGACGGCGCGCGCGAGACCCAGGTAAAGCGCGGCGTTGGCCATCATATCGATGAAGGTCGGTCCGGCAGGCAGGATGCGGTGTTCGACCCGCAGATGCGGCGCCCCGCTCTCGTCGAAGCCGATCAGCGGACGATTCCAGCGCCAGATGACGCCATTATGCAACCGCAGGTGGCGCATCGCCTCGGGCGGGTCGTCATAGGCCACGGGAAGCAGCGCCTCATAGTCGCGTAAATTTTCCTCGAAGATCTCGATGAGAGATTGGTCGGCGTAGCCGGAGCCCATGCAGACCCTGGCCGGTCCCGGCATCTTCACCGCCTGTTCAAACAGCGGGATGCGCGTTTCCTCCCACAACGCCTTGCCGAAGAGAAAAGGCGCGTTGCCGCAGGCCGCGAGGATCGGCCCCGACGCCGCCACCGAGGCGTTGTAATAAAGATGCGCCAGATCGGCCGGGGCTTTGAGATGGATCTGAAACGAGGTCGTCGCCGCCTCGAGCATCACATCTTTGTGCTCGGACGCAAGGCGGTCTCGGCCCGCGATATTGACGTGCAACGGCTGCCCGCCGCGCAGACGAAGCACTTCCTGGTTGAGCGCATAGTAGCGGTTCAGCGGCGACATATTGGCAATCGTCAGATCGCTGTCGCGGATCGTGGGCAGCGTGCCGATCATCACCAGATTGGCGTCGAGCTGGTGAGCCACGTCGTTGCATTTCGTCCAGAGGTCCGTCAGCGACCTGTGCGCTTGCGTCAGCGCATCGCCTTTGAGGTGGAACGGCGCGCAATTCAACTCGACGTTAAAGCGCGACAGCTCCGGCACGACGAGCGGATGATTCAGGGTTTCGAGGACTTCCTGGTTGATCGAGGACGGCGCATAATTGTGATCCACGATCCAGGTCTCGACTTCGAAACCGACCATGTGGCCGTCGCGCGAAAATTTGTCCTGTTCAAACAGGACGCGTGCGAGATCCGTTTCCTGCGCGAGCCGGCCGGCAAAACGCGCCTTGTCGGCGGGCGTGAAGCCCGTGGTTTTGATGTCCTCGCCCAAGAATCCTCCTTCCGCTCGTAAGCGCAGTTATCCGCGTCTCAAGCGCACCGGCGCAACGGCGTTTCGCGACCGAGGTCGCGAGGAGCCCTCAAGGGCGATCCGCCGCAGATCATCTATCTAGTCCTTCCCGGCCCTATCGATAGAGCCCGAAGCGTCGGCAGGACAAGCCGCGAGCGCTGCTGTAGATTGCGCTCCCTTCCCCAGGGAGCCAACCGTGTCTGATATCGCTTACGTAAACGGCGCTTACATCCCAATCGACGACGCGCGCGTGTCGATTCTCGACCGCGGCTTCCTGTTCGCCGACGGCGTTTATGAGGTTGCGGCCGTCATCGGCGGAAGGCTGATCGACAATGACTCGCATCTTTCGCGGCT
>JALHNR010000135.1 GCA_022843525.1 Methylocystis sp.
GAAAACTGCGCCGCCGTCAGCCAGAAGTGATCCAGAATCATCAGCGTCCCCTTTCAGGAAGCCGTGAATCACAACGCTTGGTTCATGCCAAGCAGTTTATGGGTCTGGACCCTAATTAAGAGACACAATGAGTCGCGCTTATTGGGCTCTGTTTCACTCTCGGTGCGAACCTGCTCCTGAGCGACTTCCGCTTGGACCCGCCGGAGCAAGTATTTGCCATCGTCATGGGTGAGACCGAGATCGGCCTCGGACGTCAGTTCTGGCCGCTCGACATACGCGACTGTGGTTGAGTGCAAATTGCCAGCTTCGTCGATGCGCTCGAGCTTCAACGTCCATTTCATCGAGAACCCCTCCGGCAGTAATTCTTCGAATAATATTCGCCTTCTCTTGATCGACCCCCAACTCCTTTCCGGTCTCTCTTCTTCGCGACCAAGTCTGCGTCACCACGTCGAAATCGAGATCTTGCGCGACTCCTTTTCGGGAAATATCACGCTTGCGTCAGAATCTCCCGCGAAAGCGCCATAGCGCCCGACGCGCACCGAGTGTCGGGAGCCATCTTGGCGGGGTCTGCGTCACTTTGCGTGCTTTGCATTGCCAAAGCGGAACTTGGCGCCTCAATAGCGCATGACGAAGAAGACGAATTTAGCCTTTGGGCCTGGAGTGGTCGTGCGCGGCGTAGTATTTCGAGAGAACCGGTGGTTCGTATCGGCGGACGGAGCCGGGGCGCGGTCATGTCCCGAGTGCGAAAAGCATCAGCATCGCGTCATAGTTGGCACGTCCGGCGCCTGCAAGATCTTCCAATCCAAGGTGCCTCTGTCGTTCTCGAGTTGCGCCTGGGACGGTGGCGATGCTTGAACGAGGGATGCGCACGAAAGACTTTCGTCGAAAGACTGGCGACCGCTTTTCCCTTTGCGCGAAAAACGCGGCGCGTTAGCGATCTCGTGAGATTGTTCGGCCATGCCGCGGGCGGCAGGACAAGTGAGAAATTGCTGGCGCGCCTGGCGATGCCAGTCAGCGACAATGCGATTCTGCGGCAGCTCAAACGTCATGCATCCGAACGTCCCGATAGTGCTCCCCTGCGCGCCATCGCGATCGATGATTGGAGCTGGCGCAAAGGCTTCAATTACGGAACGATCATTGTCGATCTTGAACGTCGGATCGTTGCGGACGTGCTGGAAACCCGCTCAGCCAAAGAGACTGCGGATTGGGTCAAGCAACATCCTGAAATCGACGTCGTCAGCCGCGACCGCTGCGGTCTTTACGCACAGGGCGTTCGGCTGGGAGCGCCTCAAGCTCGACAAGTCGCTGATCGCTTTCATTTGCTGCAGAATTTGCGCGAAAGCATCGAGCGACACATGACCCGCATCAGCCGCTTCGCCGGGCGTCCCCAACTCCCGCCGACCGCCGGAGATCGTCACGCGGCGCGGCGCGGTGAACGCGGCCACGCGCGTCAAGCTCTATTTGACCGGGTCAGCTTGCTGCGTGCCTCGGGCAAGACTTTTGTCGACATCGCTGCGCAGATCGGCGTCGATCACAGGACCGTTGCGAAATGGATCAAGACAGGTTTTCCGCTACACCGTCGGCGCTTGGCGTTGAAGCCGAGTTCCCCGCTGTATTTCCAAGAGTTCCTTTCCCGCCGATGGGCCGAGGGCGATCGGGTAGGCCGACGTTTATTTCACGACCTTCGACATCGGGGCTACACGGGAAGCTTCTCAAATCTGGAACGCCTTTTGTCGACATGGCGCGCCGGCGGCGTCGAAAGGAAGCAGCCAGAGCAGCAATATAGGAAGTTCATTGAGATCCCCGCAGTCGATCCGGCGACCGGCTGGCAAATCTCTCCGGTCGTTGCCGCTTCTCTCTGCATGAAGCCGACGCGGCGACTCACGCCCGCCGAGAACGCTAAGGTCGTCGTTTTGAAGCAGGCTTCGCCCAGCTTCGTCGTGATGCGCCAACTCGCAATACGCTTTCGAAGCATTCTGCGCGGCGATGATCCAGACAAGCTCAATAATTGGCTTCATGACGCAAAGCATTCCGGTGTGCGTTCAATGCAGCAGTTTGCGCGAACGTTGAGCCGAGATATCGAGGCCGTCAGGAGCGCCATCGTAGAACATTGGAGCAGCGGCCAAGCCGAAGGGCAGATCAACCGCCTCAAGACATTAAAGCGCGCCATGTATGGCCGCGCAGGCATTGAGCTGCTGCGAGCTCGAATGCTTCCATTCGAAACGGCCATGTGCACGTAAAGTGACGCAGACCCCCTTAATCGCCCTGCTGGTTGGTCTTACGATCGTCGTCGGCGTCATGGGCATACTCTGGAATCCCACCGCGCCGAGCGTTGACTAGGAGAGCTAATCCGCTGCGACTCACGCGAGGTCCACTTGATGCCGGATTGGCCGCAGTATCCGGCGCGACTCTTTCTCGCCACATTCATTGCGCCTCAGTCGCGCATGGCGCTTCGATGAGTCGGCGCCAAGGATTCGAGCGAGGGGCGTGCATGACCGGTCGTCGACCCTGCGTTAACGGCATTCTCGCCGCAGTGCTTTCAGCCAGCGTCATTCCAATTCATGGCGCGCTTGCGCAAGAAATGACGCCGACGGCGCAACGGATTGTCGCGAAGCATCCTACGACTTTGCCGGTGAAAAACGAGACCTCTTCGCCCGAGGAGGCCGCAAAACCGGAGGATCCGGAAGCGGCCAACGGTGAGTAATCCGCGATCCAGGGCGGGAGGTTAAAGACCACGCGACGTAGGTGGGCGCCTGGATGATGGGCGACGATCCGGCCCGCGCTACCGCCACCCGTCGCTAAACCTTGTTTGCTGGTTTCACGTTCCCAGATCCGCCAGCCTCGGCCATGGATTTGGGAGCACGGTAATGATCGAACACACGATAGGCATCTTATTCCACCAATGTCGACATCACGGGCCATGTTGACACCTTTGGAGCGCGGCAATCCGGATCGCCCAGTTCAATACCGATGCGGCGACCGGATCATTGTTTCCACAATTCGGGCTGAACACCAGCTCCCGTTACAACCAGGCTCGGCCGACGCCACGATAAGCACGGTCACGCAGACGCCGTTTTCCTATTTCACGAAGCGATTGAAGATCAGGTTCGCTCCCGATGTCTGGGGGACGCTCGGCGCAACGTCGAGTCGTTCGAAGCGCGTTCGGCGGAGGATGGTGAACGGGGGCGAGACTCGATTATTCAAAGGCAATTTTCGTCAATCGATAAGTGCCTCTAAGGCGCGTTCAAGAGGGGGCCAACAACCATGCACCTTACCTCGCTACGTTGGGCGCTTCGCGCAGCCGAACATTCAAGTTTTCGGGCCGCCGCCGCCTCTCTCAAGGTTGAGCAGGCCGCGCTGAGTCGACGCATTCGCGCGCTCGAAGATGAGATTGGCGTGTCGCTTTTCGAGCGTCGGCGCGACGGCGTCGTATTGACGAGTGCAGGTCGCGAGTTTCTTTCTCACGTGAGTTTCGGCCTGGCCGAGATCGATTATGCCGCACATTCGGCCAGCGTCGCGGGACGAGCCGAAACGGGAACGTTGAAGGTGAGCTTCTATCAGTCGCTCGCTTCTGGACGGCTGCAGGATTTGTTGGCGCAATACAGAAGGGAATGGCCGCGTGTCCGAGTGGATTTCCTGGAAATGGACATGACCGAGCAACTAACGGCACTTCGCGATCGGCGCACCGATGTGGGATTCCTGTTCACGCATGGCGACATTCTTGGGGTCGAGAGCGAATTCTTGTGGGATGAAGCGGCTTTTATTGCGGTTCCGGAGAACCATCCGCTTGCCGCAAAAACACACATAGGGTGGGTTGATCTTTCCGAGACCAACATACTTATACGCGCGCACAAGAGCGGCGTCGCGGACTTCATTTGTTTGGCGGAGTTCTTAAAGAACGCGGGGTTTGAACCCAACATTCGCCTGCATCGCGTGTCGCGCGAAGGACTTCTGGGGCTCGTCTCTGCTGGCTATGGCGTTACGGTCATCTCGAAAGCTGCTTGTGGCGTCGCGTATCCAGGCGTTGTTTTTCGGCGGATCGAAGAGAAGGACGCGCTGCTCGCCGTTCGAATGGCGTGGGTTGCAGGGAACGATAATCCGGCGATGCGTCGATTCCTGAGCCATGTTCGTAACGCCGTAAGCTTGTCGCCAAAAGACGATGACGCTCAAATTCTGTCTGACTGAGGAGAGCTGGCCGGAACGCGTGTCGCGCTCTCCGAATCCAGTTTCGGCGACAGCTTTGGGACGGAAATAGGCCCCGCATTGTCTGGCTTGGCGAGACAACGGGCTTTCTTGAATCCGCGATCGCTGGCGATAAATCGCTCCAGCATGGGCGCGATGAGTTTGGCTGGTTCGACCTTTTGCCCCGACTCATGCGCGAGGATTTGCGCATAGGCGATGAGGTCGCGATGCAGGCCGGCTGGCAGCGTAACGGACAGCTTCACGGGCTTCTCTTCCTGGACGGCGGAGAGCTTTAGTTTCGTCATGGGTCAAGTCCGGTCGTTTGGATCTCGGCCTGCGCGCCATAAGGCGCGAACACCAGATCGCGTGTGATGATAACGCGCACCGGGAAGCCCGGTCGAATGGTCAGCGTCGGCTGGATATCGAGATTGCGGCCGACGATTTGTTGGCCGGTCTGATTGAGGCTTTGTGCGCCGCCGCGGCGTAGCGCCTGGATGAGCGCGCTTTCCTCACCCGTGGTTCCGAGCTGGGTTCCGACGCCAAGAATGGTCGACAGCGCCGCCGCCCCCGCCAGCCGCAGCCAATGATGATCGACTTCGTCTTCGAGGCCGGAATAGCCGCCGGCGTCGGCGCCGGGCTGACGCTCCAGCACGATGGAGCGACCGTCGGGGAGAATGAGGCGATTCCAAACCAACAACACACGAGACTGGCCAAAAGCGATTTGGGAGTCATAGACGCCGATCAGCTTCGCGCCCTGAGGGATGAGGAGATAGCGCCCGGTCGGGCTGTCGTAGACGTTCTCGGTGACTTGCGCGGTGATCTGGCCGGGAAGATCGGAGCGGATGCCGGTGACGAGCGCCGCGGCAATGACGGCGCCAGCTTGCAAGACGTAACGAGAAGCCGGCTGCGCCAGACGATCGGAACTCACGGTGCGGCGATCGGCGGGCGCGTTGACGAAGGCGAGTTTGCGATCCTGCATATTCTGGATCGCGTTCGGATCAATCGGCGGCGCATCGGCTAAGCCGGCGCCCTGCGATGCAAACGGATTCGCCAATAAAGTAGACGTCGGCGGCGGGGCGGCCGCAGGATGCTCATGCACATTCGTCGATGCGAAGAGCTTCGCGGTGCGGGCCGCCTCGCGCTCCTGGCCGATGCGTTGTTGTTCGGGGTCAACGCCGTTCGAGCCCTGCAATTGCCCTTGCGCAGCGAGGATTGGCCGGCCGAGATCACCGGGCAAAGGCGGCCCGAGTTTTGGAACATCATTCGGCAGAGCCGAATAATCGCGTGGCAAGTTCGCGAGACCATCGGCCGTGGTCTTCGCTTCCGTGTTGTAGAGCTCCGGCGCGGAACCGGAACGCCCGCGCTGCTGCAGCGCGAAGATGGTCAGCCCCAGAATGGCGGCGGCGGAGACGCCGGAGAGCGCCATCAGCACGCGGCGGGAGAGACGCGTCACTGGCGGCCGCTCCGGTCGAAGCCGCAGTTCCTCGGCGAGCTTCTTCTCGTTCTCCGGCGCGCTCATATTGCCGGCCTCCCGTCGCTGCGCACGATGCGAACGACTTTCTGCGAGTCGGCGCCAAAGCGCAGTTCGGCGGCGGCGAAGAGCCGATCGACGATCATATGATTGGCGCGCACGCGATAATTGACGAGTTGGCTGTCGCCGGCGGAGCCGATGATGAAGAGCGGCGGCATTTCGCCTTGGGAGACGCCGCGCGGAAATTCGACATAGACCTTACGGCCATCGTCGAAGGCGCGCAGCGGTCGCCAGGGCGCGGCGTCGCCCTCGATCGCGTAGCGGAAATTGAGCTTCGCGAGATCAAGACCGACGTCAACCGGCGCGGCGGCCTCGGCGGCGACATTCTGCCGGCGCAGCGCAATGAGTTCATCCTGCGGATATCGCCAGGAGACCGAGGCCATATAGGTCTTCTCGGTCGAGCGCAGTTCGAGATGATAGGTGCGCCGGTCGGTATTGATGACGAGATTGGTCATCAGATCGGCGCGTGTCGGCTTGACCATGACGTGGGTTTTTCGGGCGTTCCCCGCGCCGCTTTCCGTATCGCCGATGATCCAGCGCACCGTGTCGCCGGCGGCGACGGGACCGAAGCCGACAAGCTGCTCGCCGTCCTGCAGGGCGATGTCGGTGATCTCGCCGGGGGAAGCGTAGACCTGATAGAGTGCGCCGTCGGAAAACGGATAGACCTGGACGGCGTTGATATAACCGGCGCGACGCGGTTGTATCCGCGCGGCGGCATTCGCCTGTTCGACTCTGGCTTTTGGATCTCGCGGTTCTACAGCTTCACTCTTACCGCCCGGCAAGGCTTTGAGCTGGCCCGGAAGCGGCAGGAGTTTGGGGACTTCGACGATTCTGACCGGGTTCGGCGGCTCGCTCTGCAGCGTGGCTGGAGACGGGATGTCGTCGTATTCGATCTCAGGTGGCTTGAATGTCGAGCAACTGCTCAGCGCTGTGGAGCCGAGAAGCAGAATGATCGAAGCGCGAAGCGAAAGCAGCGTCATTGTCCGAGTTCCTTCGACCAGTTGATGGCATGGATGAACACGCCAAGCGGATTCTTGCGTAGGCGCTCGGCGTCGCGCGGCGGCAGAACGATGATGGTGAGGATGGCCGTCCAGCGTTCGGTCGCGGCAAGGCTGGCGTTCTCGTAACGGCGCTCGGTCCAGGCGACGCGAAAGGAATCGTCCGAGGCGCGAATGACGCTGGCGACCTCGATCGCGATCTGAACCTGTCCGATCTTGGCGAAGGGATCATTGGCGTGGGCATAATCGTTCAAGGCCAGCGCGCCCTTGTCGGTGACAAAATCATAGGCCTTCAGCCAGTTCTGCCGCACGATGATCGGATCGGAAGGGATCGCGCGCACATTCTCGACGAAGCGCGCGAGATGCCAGGCGATCTGCGGATCGGTTGGCTTGTAGTCGGCGATTGCCGGCGCGATCGCCTGCGCTTCGCCGATTTTATCGACCTGCACCACCCAGGGAACGATCGAACCCCGCGCGCCCTGCCACACCAGCGCGGCGGCGAGGCCGCCGGCGAGAAAGAGATTACAGAGCGCGATGAGCCGCCAGTTCTTCGCCTGCACGCGCGCTGAGCCGATGCGTTCGTCCCAGACTTGGCTCGCTTTTTGGTAAGGCGTTTCGGATTCTGGCGTTCGCCCGTAGCGAACGGAAGAGCGTTTGAACATTAGCGCGCCTCGGAGAGAGTGATGGAAGCGCCGGCGCCATGGGCGTCGCCGGCGCGGATGGAATGAGCGGCGAGAGAGAGGCCGTGGCTAACGGATTGCGCGCGCTTCAAGCGTTTCGCCCAGGCAGGCTCGCCGCTGGTAAGAGGCGCGGAGGCGTTTGGCGTCACCGAAGGATCGGCGCCGCGGCTTGCGGCTGACGCCAAGCCGATTATTGACGCAGCGGACTGCCCGCTCGCCGCACCAGTTCCTCCTCCCGGCCCGTCAGCGGGCCCGGACGGCGGCGGGGCGCCAATTGAAGGTGGCGCGCTTGGCGATCCCGGTCCGCTTCCCGGCGGAATCGTCGTCGCGGCGGCGGTGTCACGATTGCCGCCAAGAGAGGCGATGGCGCCGCCGGCGTAACGCGCTGCGCCAAAGCCGGCGGCGGCTCCGCCGGCGACAATAAGACCGGTTCCAACGACAGCGCCGGCGCCAAGCTGCGGTCCGCCCGAGACGATGCCATTGGCGACCCCGGGACCGAAGACGCCAAGGCCGAGAAGCGTCAGCGCCGCGAGCACCAACGTCATGGCGTCGTCGATCGTCGGCTGGGCGCCGCCGGCTCCTTGCGTGAATTGCGCAAACAGCGTCGAGCCGATGCCGATGATGACGGCGAGCACGAGCACTTTGACGCCCGACGACACGACATTGCCGAGCACACGTTCGGCGAGGAATGCGGTCTTGCCGAAAAGGCCGAAGGGGATGAGCACGAAGCCGGCGAGCGTTGTCAGCTTGAACTCGATCAGCGTGACGAAGAGCTGGATGGCGAGAATGAAGAAGCTGAGGAGAACGATCAGCCAGGCGAAGAACAGAACGGCGATCTGGATGAAGTTCTCAAAGAAGGCGACATAGCCCATGAGGCTGGAGATTGCCTCCAGGATCGGCCGGCCCGCGTCGATCCCGACCTGTGCGACGCGGCCGGGACGCAGAAAATCCGCCGTGGCAAGGCCGCTCCCGGCGGCTTTGAGACCAAGGCCGGAAAAGCTCTCGAAGACTACCTTAGCGAGATTGTTCCAGTTGCCGATGAGATAAGCGAAGACGCCGACAAAGAGCGTTTTCTTGACGAGACGGGCGATGATGTCCTCGTCCGGCGCCAGGCTCCAGAAGAGCGCGGCGAGAACGATGTCGATGACGACCAGCGTCGACGCCAGAAATCCGACCTCGCCCCCGAGCAGGCCGAAGCCGGAGTCGATATAGGAGGTGAAGACCTCGAGAAAGCGATCGATGACGCCGGTCCCGCCCATGACGTCATTCGCTCCTGGGTGATAGCGAAGATTTGGGCGTGGGCGAAGATTTGGGCGCAGTCGTCGGCGCGGGCTTTTCGAGTGCGCGCGGCGCCGAGGGGAACATGTCGAGCGGCTTTACCACGTCGTCGACGGGCTCGGCCGGCGGCGCGAAGAATTTTCGTCGCTGCTCGGCCCAAAGCGCGCGGCACTTGGGATCATCGGCCTGTTCGATCGGGAGCGTCGCGCAGCGTAGCAGCTCTTCGTCGATCCGAGGCGCTCCGACTGGCTGGCCCGTAAGCAAATTCGACGACGATTGCGCCCTCGCCGCCACGTCGGCGTCGCAGGCCGCCTCGACGCCGACAAGAGCGATGGCGCCGATCGCGACGCCGAGCGCGATGAGGCCGATATTTTCGGGAGCGATCCAATCTTCGATTTTCATCTCGGCGCGCCTCAATCAATGAAACATCGAAACATTGCCGGGCTGATAGGCCTGGCCGGGGGCGATGAAGCGACGCACTTGTTCGCGGGCCTGTTCCTGCGCTTCGGCGTTGCGCGCCATCTCCAGCGACTGGGCGCGGCCTTGGGATGCGAGCAGCGCCGTGACGTCGGCAAGCTGCTTGCTCTGCAGCGCGAGGAGCTGATTGCCGGCCTGGGACGCCTGCAAGGCGCCGACAGCCGATTGGCTCGACGAGATCAGCGCGCTTGCTTCGGAGCGGGTGGTCTCGATGCCCTGCACGATGCCGGCCTGAACGCGAAGCGCGTCCTGGAACCCGGAGAGAGAATTCTGCCAGCGCTGCCGGGCGCCATCGATGAGCGACGCGCTGCTCGCGGATGCATTCGCAGCGCCATACTGCGTGGAAAAAGCCTGATCGATCTGCTGGACGTCGTAGGCGATGCGTTGGGCCTGATGCAGAAGCTGCTGCGTTTGCGCGATCGATTGCTGGAAGGTCTGCAGCGACGAATAGGGCAGACCGGCGAGGTTGCGCGCCTGATTGATGATCATCCGCGCCTCGTTCTGGAGGCTGGTGATCTGATTGTTAATCTGCTGCAGCGTATTCGCCGCCGTCATGACGTTCTGCGCGTAATTGGTCGGGTCGAACACAATCAACGCGTGGCTCGCCTTGAGCGGCGCCAAGGACAGCGCCAGGGCGAGGGCAAGGCTGCTTACGGAGATAGGGAAACGACTGCGATTCATGACACGGCCTCCAGTTCATTTTGTTGGGAGAGAAGATCGGCGGCCCAGATGAGGCCGCGACTGACGAGCCAGGCGCGCGCAAAACCTTCGCGGCCATATTCGGCAAAGAGCCCGGAGATGAGTTTTTGATCTGTCTTCGAGGACGCCGCGCAGAGCGCCAGCGCCAGGGGACCGAGGCCGAGTTCGAACAATCGATTGCCGCGCCGCGATTGGCAGTAGTAGTCGCGCTTTGGCGTCGCCCGCGCGATGATCTCGATCTGGCGGTCGTTCAAGCCGAAGCGGCGATAGATGGCGGCGATCTGCGGCTCGAAGGCGCGTTCATTCGGCAGGAACAAGCGCGTCGGGCAGCTCTCGACGATCGCCGGCGCAAT
>JALHNR010000136.1 GCA_022843525.1 Methylocystis sp.
GAAGCGCGGCGGGCGGCGCTCGCCCGCGTTCTCGCGCCTGAACCCGACATTTTGCTGCTCGACGAGCCGACGAACCACCTCGATCTGCCGACGATCCTGTGGCTCGAAGAAAGGCTTGCGGCGTTGCGCTCGGCGCTTGTGCTCATCAGCCATGATCGCCGCTTTCTTCAGGATCTGACCGGGGAAACGCTTTGGATCGACCGCGGTCGCACGCGCCATCTGGCGCGGGGCTTCAAGGAGTTCGAGGCCTGGCGCGATCGCGAATTGGAGGAAGAGGAAAAGCAGCAGCACAAGTTGGAGCGCAAGATCGTCGCCGAAGAACACTGGCTGCGCCACGGCGTTTCCGGGCGGCGTAAGCGCAACATGAAGCGACTCGGGGGGCTGCATCATCTGCGCGCGGAGCGCCGGGATCGCGTCATGCCGACCGGCGACGTCAAACTTGAAGCCAGCGAAGCGCAGCTTTCCGGCAAGCTGGTCATCGAGGCGATCAAGATCGGCAAGTCCTACGGCGAACGCGTCATCGTCGAGAATTTCACGACGCGCATTCTGCGCGGCGATCGCATCGGAATCATCGGCGCGAACGGCGCCGGAAAGACGACGCTCGTCAACATGCTGACCGGCGCGCTCGCGCCCGACAGCGGCAAGGTGCGATTAGGCGCCAATCTCGAAATGGCGACCCTCGAGCAAAGCCGCGCGAGTCTTGATCCGGGAACCACCTTGCAGGACGCGCTGACCGGCGGCGGCTCCGACACGATCGAGATCAATGGCGAGCGACGTCACGTCATCGGCTACATGAAGGATTTCCTGTTCAAGCCAGAACAGGCGCGCACGCCCATCGGCAGACTTTCGGGCGGTGAACGCGGACGCTTGCTGCTTGCGCGGGCGCTGGCGAAGCCGTCGAATCTCCTCGCGCTCGACGAACCCACGAACGACCTCGATCTCGAAACGCTCGATCTCTTAGAGGAAATGCTCGCCGATTATCCCGGCACGTTGATCGTCGTCAGCCATGATCGCGATTTTCTCGATCGCGTCGCGACCAGCGTTTTGATGAGCGATGGCGACGGCCGCTGGGTTGAATACGCCGGCGGCTATAGCGACATGGTCGTTCAGCGCGGCAAGGGCGTGGAGACGCGGGGCGCGTTCGCCTCGGCGCGGGAGACGAAAGAAAAGCCAGCGCCGCGCGAGAAGGCCGCGATACGACAGAAACTCTCGTTCAAGGAGCAGCATGCGCTCGCGACCCTGCCCGGCAAGATCGACGCGTGGCGGGAAAAATGCGCGAAACTGCAGCAACTGCTCGATGACCCGGGGCTCTATGCGCGCGATCCGGCCAAATTCGCAAAGGCGAGCGAAGCATTCGCCGCGCTTCAAGCTGACATCGCTCAGGCCGAAGATGAGTGGCTCGCGCTCGAAATCAAGCGCGAGGAAGAGCGGTCAAATTAGAAGACTTCCGCTCTACAGAAGTCGGCACAATGGAAGTCTTCCATGCGAAGTTTTGCCGTTCGTTATTGAGGATCTAAAACAGCATAGATAGATGTCGGGCTCTCTTCCAAGAGAAGCGCCGTTGCATAGAAATTTGCATTGGCGCGTCAACTAATAATAGTTCCAGGGAGAAAGCTTCGTGACACGCGCATATCTCACCTTCGGCCGCCGTTTCGGCGCAACCGCTTTGGCTCTTGCGATCCTCATCGGATGGTCGCGCTCTTCGATGGCGGGCGAAACCGTCGAGATCAAAATGCTCAACAAGGGCGCGGATCGTTACATGGTGTTCGAGCCGGAGGTCGTGCGGATCAAACCGGGCGACACGATTAAATTTGTGGCGGCCGATAAGGGGCATAACGCCGTCACGATAAAGGAGCTGCTCCCTTCGGGCGCGGAGCCATTCCGCGGCAAGATCAACGAGGAATTGGCGATCACGCTGTCCACGCCCGGCGTCTATGGCTTCCGTTGCGATCCGCACTACACGCTGGGAATGGTCGGCGTTGTCATCGTCGGAGAGCCGACCAATCTCGACGCCGCCAAGCAGGCGAAGCTGCCCGGCAAGGCGGGCGAGGTCATGACGAAACTTCTGGGAAGCCTCTGAGACTTCGCGCCTAAATGGGGCGTTGGCGAACGTCCAATCAGCCGCAAAGAAAGAGGCTTTCGCCGCGGCGAAAGCCTCTTTCCGGAGCCGAGAAATGGCCGGAACTCTTGATCAAGCGCGAAGAAATCGAAAGCCGACCCTGCCGATGCGGAGAATCAGCAAAGCCGCGATCAGCGGTCCCAGAGCGAGCGCGAGCAGCGCGTCAGAAAATTCGCCCGTCGCGCCTTTGACGAGACCGACGAGATAAGGCCCGGCAAAACCCGAGATGTTGCCGATCGAGTTGATCACCGCGACGCCGACGACCGCGTCGCCCGTTCCGAGCGCCAGCGTCGTGAAGCTCCAGAACGTCGGCAGCGCCGCGATCGCGCCGACAGCGGCGACGGACAGCGCGATCATCGACAGCAGCGGCGTCGGCGCGTAGGCGGCGCAGGCCAGTCCGATTGCGCCCACGACGCCGGCGAGCGCCGTGTGGTGGACGGTCTCACGCCGCCGGTCGGAGCTGCGGCTCCAGGCCCACATCGCGAGCGCGGCGCAAATGTAGGGAATGGACGCCAACAAACTCGTGGCGATGACGCCGAATCCGAAAGCCTTGATGATTTGCGGGAGCCAGAAGCTCAAGCCGTAGAGCGCAATGACGATCCCGAAATAGGCGACGCCAAGAATCAGAATGCGCACATCCTTGAGCGCGCGCCAATGGTCGCCGTGATCCCGCCCCGCCTCGCGCTCGAGCACGGCGCGCAACGACGCCTTTTCGCCGGACGTGAGCCATTTCGCGGACTGAGGTCCGTCAGGCAGATAGAAAAAACAGACAACCCCGAGAATGATCGAAGGCAACGCCTCCATCAGGAACAGCCAGCGCCAACCGCTGATCCCGCCGACGCCGTTCAACGATGCGAGGATGAATCCCGAGATCGGCGATCCGATCGCACTGGCGAGAGGAACCGCGATCAGGAAGCTGGCGAGGACGCGCGCGCGCTGGGCGGCGGGAATCCAATAGGTAAGATAGAGAATGACACCCGGCGCGAAACCGGCTTCCATCACGCCAAGCAGCAGACGCAATACAACGAAGCTCGCCTCGCTCCAGATGAAGGCGGTGAGCGCGGAAACAAGGCCCCAACTCACCATGATTCGCGCAATCCACAGGCGCGCGCCGACGCGATGCATGACGTAGTTGCTCGGCGCTTCGAACAGGCAATAGCCGATAAAGAAAACCCCGGCGGCCCAGCCGAAGAATTCCGGCGTGAAGCCAAGTTCGGCATTCATTGTGAGGGCGGCGAAGCCGATGTTCACGCGGTCGAGATAGGCGACGATAAAAGCGGTGACGAGAAACGGAATCAGTCGCCGCGCCACTTTTGCGACGACGCGGTCGGCGTCGACGGTTTCATGCGGCGCGCCGAGCTTGGGGGGCGCTGCGACCGCCGCATCCGACATGAGTTAAGCCCGCTCAAAGCGCATGAGATGGTGCCAGCGATGCGGAACATCGCCCGGCAAGCGCTTCAGACCTGCGGCGCGCGCCTGCTGCTCCAGAAGCGACAATGGCTCTGGATAGTCACTTGTCGAGATATGGTGGTAAACCGCGTCCTTCTCGTCGCGTGACAATCCAGACCAATCCTTCTCGATCCAATCGAAATAATGTTTCAGATAATCGTCACGGGTTTCGTCTTCCTCGCGCATCGTGTCGACCAGCAACAGCAGGCCGCCCGGCGCGAGCGCCCGCGATGCGCGGCGGAAGAACTCGGCTTTATCCTCGGTCGCCAGGTGATGCAGAACGAAACTGCTGTGGAGGACATCATAGGAGACGCCCTCGGAAAGAGCCGACAGCATGTCGCTGTGCGCGAGTTGCACCGGACACGGCAGAGATTTCAAATTCTCCGCTGCGAGCGCGAGCGCGGTGTCCGAAAGATCGATCCCCTTGTAGCTCGCCGGCGGGATGCGGCGCAGAATGGGCGCGAAGACATGCGCATCGCCACAACCGAGATCGAGCAGAGAGAAGGCTCGCCCCTCGAAGCGCTCGCGCAAGGCGCGCTCGACCTCTTGGCTCAGCGCAGCATGGAACATAAAATCTTCGACGACGACTTTCTCATAGGTGTCCCAGAGATCGAAAATCTCGCCCGAATATGCGCTCTTTACATCGGCGTTCATAAGCCAGCCTTTTTCTCGTCGATTCACTTAAGAGCGAAGCCCAACGCGTTGAGGGCTTCGCGAATGCGGTCGCGACCGCTCAACGCCTCCGGACCGCGCACGCGCGACAGCGCCTGACGAATCCACCCCTGATCGGGCAGCCCCTGCTCCTTTTGGAATTCCTTGAACTTTTCATCGAGCGTTTCGATCGCCTCGCGCTGCGCCTCGCCCCATTCATATTGCTCGTGATGCAGCACGGCCCCCTGCCCGAGGCGAGGCTTGACGGCAGCGTTAGCGGCCGGATCGGGAACGCCGACGACCATGCCGAAGACGGCGAAGACGTTCGGCGGCAGATTCAATTCCTTGGCGACCTCTTCCGGCTTGTTGCGCATCGCGCCGATATAGCAGCAGCCCAAGCCGATCGATTCAAGCGCGCTGACCGCGTTCTGCGCGGCGAGCGCGGCGTCGACGACGCCGGTCAGGAACAATTCGAAATACGAGAGTCCGGCGCCATCGCGCCCTTTCTCGCGCCCGAGATTTTCGAGCCGCGCGAGATCGCAGAGCCAGACGAGAAACAGCGGGGCGTGATGGACGTGCTTCTGGCCGCCGGCAAGATCGGCGAGACGGGTCTTGCGCGCCTCGTCCTGCACCGCGACGACGCTCCAGACTTGCAGATTTGACGATGTCGACGCCGACTGCGCGGCCGCGACGATGATCTCCAGCGCGCCTTCCGGCAGCGGCTCGGGCAGGAAATTGCGATGCGAACGATGCGCCAGAATGAGATCGAGCGTGTCGTTCCACTGCTTGGGCTTTGGCGAATCGTCGCGGCGATAGCGTTCAAACATCGCCGCCGCGCCGCGCGGATCGAAGGGTTGCGGGCTCAAAGGCTTGTTCATGGGCTTCCAAAGTGGAGAGGATGCGCTGCAAGCCAAGCTTGTCGGCGCTCTTTAGATCAGTTTAACAAGCCACGCGCGAGGGTCCAAGCGCTTTGCCCAGGACGATTTACACCCGCTTCGGCACCAGGATCGCGCGGAAGTCATTGACGTTGGTGCGCGTCGGCTTGGTCACGATGAGATCGCCGAGCTTCTCGAACGCCGTGTAGGCGTCATTGTTGGCGAAATGCGCCTTCAGATCGACGCCGGCCTTTTTCGCGCGCTCGAATGAGTCGGCCGTCATGATCGCGCCGGCGTTGTCTTCGCTGCCGTCGATGCCGTCGGTGTCGCAAGCGATCGCCGATACGCCGCCAAAGCCTTCGAGCGCGAGAGTCAATCCGAGCAAGAACTCGGCGTCACGTCCGCCCCGTCCCTTGCCGCGCACGGTGACGGTCGTCTCGCCGCCCGAGATGATGGCGACGGGCGGCGCGAAGGGCTGGCCATGCAGGGCGATCTGCTTTGCGATGCCGGCGTGCACGAGCGCCACGTCGCGCGACTCGCCCTCAAGGTCGCCCAGAATGCAGGGCGTGAAGCCCGCCGACTTCGCTACAGCCGCAGCCGCGTCGAGCGAGCCTTGCGGCGTGGCGACGAGAATGTTCTGCACTTTCTCAAAGATGGCGTCGCCAGGCTTGGGCGTTTCGCATCCGGGCTCTTGCAGATGCGCGAGCACCGCCGCCGGCGCATCGATCTTATATTTGGCGATGACGGCGAGCGCATCTTCGCGCGTGGTCGGATCGGGAACCGTGGGGCCCGAGGCGATCACCGAAAGATCGTCATTCGGCACATCGGAAATCATCAGCGCCACGACGCGCGCCGGCGCCGCGGCGCGGGCGAGACGCCCGCCCTTGATGGCCGAGAGATGCTTGCGCACGCAATTCATCTCGGAGATGTTCGCGCCGCTCTTCAACAGCGCCTTGTTCACCGCCTGCTTTTCCTCGAGCGTGACGCCCTCGGCCGGCAGCGCCATCAGCGCAGAGCCGCCGCCGGAAATCAGCGCGAGAACGAGATCGTCTTGCGAAAGCCCCTGCACTTTCTGCAAAATGCGCTTGGCCGCCTCCCGCCCAGCGGCGTCCGGCACCGGGTGCGAGGCTTCGATCACTTCGATGTGTTTCGTCGGCGCGCCATGCTCGTAGCGCGTCACGACGAGCCCTTCGAGCGGGCCTTGCCAATGCGCCTCCACCGCCGCCGCCATGGAGGCGGCCGCCTTGCCCGCGCCGACAACGATCGTGCGGCCCTTCGGCGGCGCGATCTTCGCGAGATAGGGCGGCAGGCAAACCGTTGGCGACGCGGCGGCGACAGCGGCGTCAAACATGGCGCGAAGGAGGGTGCGGAAATCGTCGGACATCGCGCATTTTACCTTGTTCTTTTGGCAATTCGTCGGTTAGCGCCGTGGAGCTGCGACAACCATCGGCGCTGTCTTTTCAGCATCTCAAGCGCCCGTCAACCGGGCGCGGAGTCGCGCGCCGCGGCTCGCTTATTGCGGTGGATTACGCAAAAACACGACATAGCCGCGAAAATAGGGGTGCCGCGCCAGCGTTTCCGGCGGCGACCAGACGGCGCCCTCCGCGAGGCCGAGCCGGAAAGGCGTATGGACACGTCCGACGCGCGCCAAATAATCGTCGATATGATCCACCGTGGCGCGGCCGCGATAGGTCTGAAACACGACCTCGTCGACGCTCCGGCCGAGTCCGTCAATGTCTTCCGGCGTGGCCTGAGAGGCCCAGTCCATAAGCCCGCTAACGCCGAGCGCGCAATCCGCCGGCAACGTCTGACGTAGCTCCGCGAGGAAGGCTGCATATGTGGTCAGGCCGCGCGTCGCGGCGTCAAAGTCGATCTGAACGCCGATGACCTTGTCCGACTTGGCGCGCCACTCGGCAAGTCGACGCTTGACCGCGGCAAAAATCGCCGGCGTCCAATCGATGCTGCGCACGCGATAGACCAGCCACAGTGCCTGCGGATGAGGGCTTGGCTCGGTGGCGCCCTGCGCCTTTACACGCATCTCGCCCGACTCATCGGGTCCGATTTCAGCCTGCAGCAGATAGATGGTCTTGGCGGAAGCCAGTTCGGGACGCGCACGCACGCCCGCCCATAGCCAATAGGCGTCGTAATCCGCCGCGCGCACAATCGTATCGGCCGCCGCTGTCCAAATGACGCCAACAGCGAGAAGAGACGCGGCGGCGACGCGCCGCAACATCGTCACCAGTAAAATCTCAGGCTTTTCGCCCATGTCGTCGCGCCATATTGCGCCTTGAGCTGGTCATACCAGGCTTTGCGCTGCGCCTTCTCGACGTCCTTGCCGCCGCACGTGTTGTTGTTCGCCGGCGCATAGCAATTGATCGCGCGGTAGAGCGCATAAGCCCGGTCGCGCGCGGGCGTCGCCGGCGAGCCGATGAGCTTCTTATAGACCTCGCCACGCGCATAGGGTTCGCCGGGAAATATGGATTTGCCGCCGCCAAGTTCGTCGGGCGCCGGCCGGGACGCCTCAAAGCCGTCGAAACTGTTCACGCGGATGAAGTCGCCGAAGCACAACATGGCGTGCGGGTCCTGGGGATTGGCGGCGAGTTCGCCGACAATCGACTTGAGGTCTGGACAGGCGTAGCCCTTGTCGGCGCCGCCGCTCCACAGCAAGACGCTGGACTGGTAATTGGGATATTGCCCGGGCCGTGCGGTGTCGGCGTCGTCCTTCGCCAGTCCCTCCGCAGTATAATCCCGAAGGAACCCCGCATACTGGCCGTGCGTCGCCTCTCTAAGGAGAAGCACGAAGCGCGCGAGCTTGCGCTCCTCAGCCGAAGCCGGGTCCGCGACGGCCATCCGCAGCAGGATCGGACCTGCAATATAGCGCAACAGCATCGCACGAATCCGCGGCGACGACAGTTGCGTGTCCTTCAAGAAGACTTTGTTGACCTCTCCGGAGCGCTCCCAGCTCAACGCGAGTCCGAGTTCGACCGCCTCTTTCTGCCAGGGCTGCGTGGCGAGCGGGAGCAGCCGCCTCCAGTGGTCGATCGCCGCCGCATATTGCCCCGACGCCATCAGCGCCTGACCGCGAAGAATTTCGCGGCTGAACCCGAGATAAGGGGGCGACAACGGCCCGGGCGTCGCATCGCCCAACAGCTTCAATGCCGTCGCGTGGTCGCCGTCGACATAGTAGGCGCGCGCCGCCTTCAGAAAGGCGAACAGCGCCTCATGGCCCACGAAGTCTCGCGCCTGCGCGTCAAGATCGGCCGCCGAGAACTTCTTCTGCGACGCATCGGCAGGCCGCATCATCGTCAAATCGTCGATCGCGAGAAGATTGGCGTCATGCACGTCTTTTGGGTCGAGCCCAAGTTTCGAGTCGATTTCAGCGGCGAGATCCGAACTGCGCAGATTGGCGTCCGGATCGCGCGCATGCCTCAGCTGCCAAGCGTATTCAGTCGCGGCCTGAGACCGATCGCCAGCGAGCCAATAGACGCGACGCAACAGGCCGCGCGCCGACGCAACGTAGCGGCCGTGCGGATAGTCGGCGAGATAGGATTTGAATTCGATTTCCGCCGCTTTCAGCGGTTCGCGATCCGACACCTTTGGCTCGGGAACGCCGTCCAGTTCCGCAAAGGCGCCGACCGACGCCTTGTTCAGAAGCGTGCGGGCGATCATGTAGCGTGCGCTCTCGCGCACCCACACATTCTGCGCTTTCGCGAGGCTGCGAAAAGCTGCGAGCGCAGCGTCGAATGCGCCGCCGTAAAAGGACTCCGCGCCGGCAAGATAAGCAGCGAATTCGCGCGCGGCCGCCGATGCGTCGGCGCCCGCGACATAAGCCTTTGAGGCGGTGGACGCCGCATCCTTTCCTTGGCAGGCCGTCGTTAGTTCCTTGCGTGAACGGATCAGCGCAGCGCGTTCAGCTTCGCTAAGAGCCTTTTCGGCTTGCGCGGCCTGAACAAAGGCGTCCTCGCCGCTTTGAGCCGAGACGCATCGCGTGCCTTCGTCAAAGAAGTCGCTCGGCGTCGTCGTCACGTCTTTGACGGGCCGGCCCGCATAATCGCAAGAGTTTCGCGCGAAGGCATCGTTAAAAGCGTCGCGGGCGAACAGCACGAAATAGTCGGGATAGATGTCGAGCTTCACCTCGTCTTTTCGGGGATCGACGGGCCAAGGCCGCGCATCCATCATCAGGAACTGCGCGTTGACGCGGCTGTCATTGCCCGGACTGAGGAAGGGCAAATTGTCGCGATTTGAAAAGTCCTTGTGATCCAGCTTCCATCCGGCGCGGCCGAGACCGTCTCCGGCGCAGGCGAACGCCTGGCTCGCGGAACACAGCAGCATGAGAGATGCGAGAGTCGAAAAGAGCTGGCGCATGGCGGTTCCCTGAACGTGGCCGGCAAGCTGCGTCAGACTGCTTCCTACCGGATCGGCAGGCGCGCGTCTGTTGAAAATAATCAAGAAGAATTTTGACGCTTCAAAAATAGGGCGAGGGTGGCGTCACGCCGTCCCTCGCCCTTTATATGCCCCGCCCTTTGGCGGGCTGCGGCTTACGCCGCCATTGCGTTGGCCTTTTCGATCAGCGCTTCGGCCATGCGGATCGAGGCGATGTCGATCAAGCGGCCGTCGAGAGAGACGGCGCCCTTGCCTTCCTTGGCGGCCTGGCTCATCGCGTCGAGAATGCGGCGCGCCTTCGTGACCTCGGCGTCGGACGGCGTGAAGACCTGATTGGCGAGGTCGATCTGCGAGGGATGGATCGCCCACTTGCCCTCATAGCCGAGCACCGCGGCGCGCTTGGCGGCGGCGATATAGCCGTCCGGATCGCCAAAGTCGCCGAAGGGGCCGTCGATCGGGCGCAGGCCGTAGGCGCGGCAGGCGACCATCATGCGCGTCTGCGCCGCATGCCACTGATCGGCCCAGTAATATTCGCGATTGCCGCTCGCGTCCTTGTCGGTCAGCACGCCGTAATCCGGATTCACGCCGCCGATGACGGTGGTGCGGGCGCGGGTCGAAGCCGCATAGTCGGCGACGCCGAAGGACATGGCCTCAAGGCGCTTGGACGACTGCGCGATGGCTTCGACATTGGCCATGCCGAGCGCGGTCTCGATCAGG
>JALHNR010000137.1 GCA_022843525.1 Methylocystis sp.
AGATGAAGCTGCCGATCGGGCGGTTGGGGTCCTGCAGTCCGGCGCGCGCGCGGCGCACCGCGGTGGACACGGCGACGACCGCGTCATGCTGCCCGACGACGCGCTTTGCGAGCTCGTCCTCCATGTGCAGCAACTTCTCGCGTTCGCCTTCGAGCATTTTGTCGACCGGCACGCCGGTCCAGCGCGAGACGACCTGCGCCACGT
Organism: Methylocystis sp.; assembly: GCA_022843525.1. Taxonomy (GTDB): domain Bacteria; phylum Pseudomonadota; class Alphaproteobacteria; order Rhizobiales; family Beijerinckiaceae; genus Methylocystis. Next base: position 205 of record JALHNR010000137.1, read on the forward strand.
CATTGGCGGTGACCTCCTCGTCGACGAGCGTGTCGGCTTCGCCTTCCGTCTCGCCCAGTTTCTTTTCGAGATCGGGAATGACGCCATAGGTGAGTTCGCCGGCGCGCTGATACTCGCCGCGTCGCTGCGCCTGCGCGAGTTCGTTACGCGCCGCTTCAAGCTGCTCCTTGAGCTTCTGCGCCGCGCCGAGCTTGTCCTTCTCGGCTCGCCAGCGCGCGGTCAGCGCCCCTGATTTCTCTTCGAGGTCGGCGAGTTCGCCTTCGAGCTTCGCCAGGCGGTCCTTTGACGCCGTGTCCGTTTCCTTCTTGAGCGCTTCCTGTTCGATCTTCAGCTGGATGATGCGCCGGTCGAGTTCGTCGAGCTCCTCGGGCTTCGAGTCGATCTGCATGCGCAGGCGCGACGACGCCTCGTCGATGAGGTCGATCGCCTTGTCCGGCAGAAAGCGGTCGGAGATGTAGCGGTTCGACAGAGTCGCCGCGGCGACGATCGCGCTATCGGTGATGCGCACGCCATGATGGAGTTCGTATTTCTCCTTCAGGCCGCGCAGGATCGAGATCGTGTCCTCGACGGTCGGCTCGTCGACGAAGACCGGCTGGAAGCGCCGGGCGAGCGCAGCGTCCTTTTCGACATGTTTGCGGTATTCATTGAGCGTCGTCGCGCCGACGCAATGCAATTCGCCGCGCGCCAGCGCTGGTTTCAGTAGATTGGAGGCGTCCATCGCCCCATCCGCCTTGCCGGCGCCGACGAGTGTGTGCATCTCGTCGATGAACAGGATGATATTGCCTTCGGCGGCGGTGACTTCGTTCAGCACCGCCTTCAGCCGTTCCTCGAATTCGCCGCGATATTTCGCGCCGGCGATCAAAGCGCCCATGTCGAGCGCGAGCAGCTTCTTGTCCTCGAGCGACTCCGGCACGTCGCCATTGACGATGCGCAGCGCCAGGCCCTCGACGATCGCGGTTTTGCCGACCCCCGGTTCGCCAATCAGCACCGGATTGTTCTTAGTGCGGCGCGACAGCACCTGAATAGCGCGGCGGATCTCCTCGTCGCGGCCGATCACCGGATCGAGCTTGCCCTCGCGCGCCGCCTCGGTGAGGTCGCGGGCGTATTTCTTCAGCGCATCATAAGCGTTCTCGGCCGACGCTGAATCGGCCGTGCGGCCCTTGCGCAGATCCTCGATCGCGGCGTTCAGCGTCTGCGGCGTGACGCCGGCGGCGGCGAGAATTTTCGCGGCCTCGGAGTCCTTCTCCATCGCCAGCGCCAACAGCAGCCGCTCGACGGTGACGTAAGAATCGCCCGCCTTCTGCGCGATCTTCTCGGCGTTGTCGAAAAGCCGGGCGGTCGCCGGCGCGAGATAGAGCTGGCCGGCGCCGGCGCCCATCACTTTGGGCAATTTGGCGAGCGCGGCTTCGGTTTTCGCCAGCGCCTCGCGCGAGCGGCCGCCGGCGCGGTCGATCAGCCCGGCGGACAGGCCCTGATCGTCATCGAGCAGGACTTTCAGGATGTGCTCGGGCGTAAACTGCTGGTGGCCCTCGCGCGTCGCCATCGACTGCGCCGACTGAACGAATCCGCGCGCGCGTTCGGTGTATTTCTCAAAATTCATTTTTAGCCCCTCTGACCATGAGGCGGCCCTTTGTTTTAAGCGGCGCGCCTCGCGTCCAAAATTTCTCGTTCAAGGCCCCTTGCGGCTGCCCTCGTGGTCGATATGGGAAGGGCCGCACGAGGTTAAAGGGGGTGCGGCGCGAAAGCGCGGACTCGACCGCAAGCGAAGATGTATCGATTAACCGCGCCTGCCCGCCCCGACCGCGCGCCATCCGCCATAGAGCGCGAGGGCCGCGAGCGACAGCGTCATCGCATAGACCAGTCCCGAGGCGATAAACCCAGCGATGGGACTGCCGTACATCGCAGAAATGTCAGGCGGCCGCTGCTCGGCGGCGGGGCTCAGATGCGCGAACCACAGCGCCACGGCGCCAAGAACGCCGATGACCGCCCAGAACCCCGCGCCGATCTTGCCGCGGAAATAGAAATACAGCGCGGCGCCCGTGAGCGCGTATTTCACCGAAAGAAAAGCGGCGGCGATCGACCATGCCCCTGGTTGTGAGAAATCGTCGCGCAACAGGTGGTCGAGATCATGCGCGGCGGAAAACGCCACTGCGGCGAGAACGAGGACCGTCAGCGTCTTATCCGGCATGGCTGGCTCTCCTTGCGAACGGCCGAATCTATTCTCCTGATGGCCGGGCGGGTGTAGGCAATTCGCCTCGACTTGTCACCGAACAGGGACGTCCATGCGACTCGCCTCTCTCTACCGCTATCCCGTGAAGGGCCTCTCGCCGGAGCCGCTGGACGCCGCCGATCTGAAGACTGGCGACTATTTTCCGGGAGATCGACTGTTTGCACTGGAAAACGGCCCTTCAGGCTTCGATCCCGCGGCGCCCGAGCATCAGCCCAAAATCAAATTTCTGATGCTGATGAGGAACGGCGGGCTCGCGGGTCTTGCGACGCGCTACGATGACGCGACAGGCGTATTGACGATCGCCAGGGCAGGGCGCGAGGTCGCGCGAGGAGAGTTGCGGTCCGCCGACGGCCGCCAACCCATCGAAGTCTTCCTGACCGGCTTTCTTGGGCCCGAGATCCGCGGCCCTGTGCGGCTTCTGGCCGCGCCCGACGGCTTTCGCTTTACGGATTCAAAGTCGGGATTTGTCTCACTCGTCAATTTGGCGAGCGTTGCGGCGATTGCGCAGGCGCAAGGGGCCGCGCTCGATCCGCTGCGGTTTCGCGCCAATCTCTTCGTCGAAGACATGGGCGCATGGGCTGAAGCGGCGCTCCCGGGGCGAATCCTGTCGGTCGGCGGCGCGCGGCTCGAGGTTCTCAAAATGACCGATCGCTGCGCGGCCACAGGCGTCGAGCCAGGCACGGGGCGACGCGACATGGATCTCGTTCAGACGCTGCGGCAGAACTTCGGCCACATTGATTGCGGCGTTTACGCGCGGGTGATCGCGGGTGGCCGGATCAAGGCCGGCGACGCGATCAGCATCCTCGCCTGAAGCCCTAAAACCGATCGGGCTCCAGCGGAAGTTCGCCCACCTGCGGCGATTCCTCGTCCCGTGCGCCGCCGGCGACGTCGTCCATCGGCGGGCGCGGGCGCCGGCGCCGGCGTGAACTCAAATGATAATTGACTCCGCCCTCGTTTTCACGCGGCGCATTCTCGCGCTCGAGAACGGGCTCCGCTCCCGCGCCCTCGCTCGGGGCGGCGACGCGCGCCACTGGCGCGGTGATGAATGAGGGAAGCGCCGTGCCAGCATCGCTCTCGGCGGCGCTGGGCTCGGGGCGCGGTTGGAAGCGGCGGTCGCGGCCGCGCTCATATCCCTGGTGACGAGGACGGTCGCCGCCTTCGGCGTTGCGATCGCGGTTAAACGGCGGGCGTTCGGGCCGCTGCTGCCGTTCCGGACGCTCCACGCGCTCGCCGGCGCGCACCTCGCCGATCGGGCGCTCCTCAAAAGGTTGCGGCTGCGGCTGCGGCTGCGAGAAATGCGGCTGCGGCTGCGGCTGCGGCGCAAAGGGCGGCGGCGGTTGGAAAGCCGGCGGCGGCAGCCGTTCGGCAAGCGGCGCGAAACGATCCGGAAGCGGCGCGAAATCGTCGTCGTCCTCGGAGGTGTCGACTTCCGCTTCCAGCTGCGGGCGCCCATAGCCATTGACTTGCTGTTGCTGCTGCGCGGCGGCGATCAGCCGGAAATAGTGCTCCGCATGCTGCAGCAGGCTCTCGGCCATGATCGTATCGCCGGAGGACTGCGCGTCGCGCGCGAGCTGAAGATATTTTTCGGCGACATGCTGAGCCGTGCCGCGGATCTTCACGTCGGGGCCATTCGACTCATAGGACCGTGTAAGAGGATTGGGCCCTTTGCGGTTGTTGGGCCGTCCGCGCATTCTCTTGTTTTGCCCTGGTCTCATCAAACTCCCCGAAATCTTGCTGCGCTCGGCCCCGCCTGCGCGGCGTTCCCAATAACGTCGCCGCTAAATTCCTTCGCCCGGCGCAAGCGCGAACGGACAGGCGACAGCAATCCGTTTTTCGGACCTCAAGCTTCGATAACGCTGTGCGCGAGTCGATTTTTCCTCAAGTCGGCGCCAATCGGCGGCCCCACGTAGCTTTGCGCCAATTCCCCTCAGCGCAACGGCTTGACGTCCAACGCGATTGCATGCCTGCCTGCCGGATCGCAACGCCCCCGACAATCGAAGTGGTCTTCACTCCGGCGCTTTCTGTCGGTTTCGACGTTGCTCCTGGCCGGTCGTTTCGGGCTTCCGTTCGCGAAGCGGAGCCAAAGCGTTCGAGTTCTCTCTCGAAGTCGGCGATCGGCTGGACCTGGGGATGACTATAGTGGAGGGGGTGGCCCCCAACAAGGCCGAGCGCGGCGCGACGGGCCAAAAAAGGGGTTACTGTCGCCAATATGTCACGGCCTTGACCGGGCGAGCCGCGCCGCGACAACCCTGTCGTGGCCGCCAAGGTCGCGCGCCACACGCTCGATCTTGAAGCTATGTGCCGTCAACAGCGCGGCGACGCCGCGAGCTTGATCGAAGCCGACTTCGAACGCCACGATCGTGTCTTCGTCCATGAGCCGCGGCAAATCGCCGATGATCTCCCGATACCGCTCGAGCCCGTCCGAGCCGCCGTCGAGCGCCAGCGCCGGATCATGGAGCCGCACCTCGGGATCGAGGCCTGCGATGTCCTCCGTGCGCACATAGGGGGGATTGGACACGATGAGGTCGAAACGCGCCTGGAGCGCCTCCGCCCAGCGGCCGCGCACAACCGCCGCGCGGTCTGACAGGCCGCAACGGGCGAGGTTTGCGGCGGTCGCCGCGCAGGCGTCCTGCGAGAGATCGACGGCGACGGCGCGCGCCGCCGGAAGCTCGCTGAGAAGCGCGCAGGCGATCGCGCCCGAGCCGGCGCCGAGATCGAGAATTGAGAGCGGCGCGTCGCGCCTGTCCGCAACGAAGCGCAACGCCGTCTCCACCAGCGTTTCCGTGTCGGGCCGCGGATCGAGCACCGATGGCGCGACGGCGAGGTCGAGCGTCCAGAATCCGCGCTCTCCAAGAATGCGCGACACCGGCTCACGGGCGGCGCGTCGCGCCGCGTAGCGGGAGAGGGCGCGCGCCTCCTCGTTCGAAAGCGGGGCGCGCGGCGTCATGGCGAGTTCGAGCCGGGTCGCCCCCGTGGCGGCGCGCAGCAAAGCGCGCGCGTCCTCCTGCGCGTCGTCGACCCCCCGGGCGTCGAGATAGTCCGCAACTGTCGCAATCGCCTGGGCGCGCGTCAGCGGATCGCTCGTTGCGGTCTTCTTCGCGCCCAGACTCATTTTTACCCCCGGCTGGCGAGAAGCGCCGTCAGCCTTTTTGTGAAAGCCGCCGCGTCGATGGGATGCTCGCCGTCGGCGACCCGGGCGAGATCGAGCAGCAGGAACTGCTCGTCGCGCGCCGCTTCACGCCCCTTTGCGCGCAACGCCGTCGCCAGCGCAACGATCGCTTCATGCCTCGGGTTGATCTCCAAAACCGGCTTTCCGAAGGCCGCCTGTTGTCCATGTTCGGCCAGAAGCCGGGACAATTGGCGATCAAATCCGGTATCGGGCGCCACCAGGCAGACGGCGCTGTCGGTGAGCCGCGTCGAGGCGCGCACGTCGTCCACATATTCGGCGAGCGTCTCCTTGAGGGCCGCCAGCAGGTCGGCGACGTCGGCCGGCGGCGTCGTCTCCGTCTTGGCGTCCTCAACCAATGCGATCGAATCGATGTCGGCCTGGCCTTGCGTGACGGATTTGAACGGCTTGCCTTCATAGCCGAGCGCGCTCGTCACCCAGAAGGCGTCGACGGCGTCGTCGAGAAGCAGCACCTCGACGCCTCTGGCGCGGAATCCCTCAAGCTGCGGGCTGGCGCGCAGCCGCTTCATATCGTCGCCGACAAGATAATAAATCGCGGTCTGATTTTCCCTCAGATTGGCGACGTAATCCTTGAGCGTGCGGGTCTGTTCCTCGGACTTCGTCGAGGCGAAACGGGCAATTTCGAACAAATCGTCGCGGCGGCTTGGGTCTTCGTGCAGCCCTTCCTTGAGCACCGAGCCGAAATTCTTCCACACTTGCGCGAACTTTTCGGGCTCGGCGTCGGCGAGCTTCTTGAGTTCCTGCAAAATGCGCGTCGCGATGGCCTTGCCGATCGCGCCGGCGACCGGGCTTTTCTGCACCATCTCGCGCGAGACATTGAGCGGAATGTCGGCGCTGTCGACGACGATCCGCATAAACCGCAGCCAAGCGGGCAGCAGCTCCATGTCGCGCGAGATCAGCACGCGCCGCACATACAGCTTGGATTTGCTCTTTCGCGCGGGGTCGAAGAGATCGAAGGGACGCGCCCCGGGGACAAAGGCGAGCACCGTATATTCGGTGCGTCCTTCGGCGCGCCAATGGGCGATCAGCGCCGGCTCGTCCAGCTGCCCGGACAATTGCCGGTAAAAGTCGACATATTGCTCATGGGTGATTTCGGACTTGGGCTTCGTCCACAGGGCGACGCCTTCGGCGATCCGCCGGGGTTCCTCGCCGGGCGCTGCGATGAGATCAATCGGCGCGGCGATCGCGCCCGAGTGCTCGCGCACGACGCTCTCAACCCGCCAGCCGTCGAGAAACTCATCGCTGTCGGCGTTGAGATGCAGCGTGACGCGGGCGCCGACGGCGGGCGCCGCCTCGAGCGGCAGAGACGCGATCTGATAGGAGCCCTTGCCGTCCGAACTCCACAGCCAGGCCTGATCCTCGCCGGCGCGCCGCGTCGCGACCTCGACGCGGTCGGCGACCATGAAGGCGGCGTAGAAGCCAACGCCGAACTGGCCGATGAAGCCGGCGTCCTTCTCCTTTCCGAGTTTGTCGAGAAAGGCGCGCGTGCCCGAATTGGCGATGGTGCCGAGGGCGCTGATCAGCTCCTCGCGCGACATGCCGACGCCATTGTCGGCGATCGTCAGCGTGCGCTTGTCCTTGTCGAGTGAGATCGTGACGAGCGGCGCGGCGGCTTGCGCGGCGAGTTTTTCGTCGGAAAGCGCCTCGTAACGCAGCTTTTCGCAGGCGTCGGCGGCGTTCGAGACGAGTTCGCGCAGAAAGACGTCGCGCTCCGAATAGACGGAGTGCGTCATCAGCTCGAGCAGCCGCGCCACATCGGCCTCAAAACCGAAATTGGCGGCGGTTTGCGGATCGGCGGCGGGGGCCGCCGCGTCGACGGATGCGGCGTCGTCGGTCATGTTCTCTCCAATGAAAACAAAAAGAGAAGGGCGTCGCGGGCGACGCGACTGCGGCTCCTGAATTCGTCATTGAAGAGGAATTTGCAAGAGCCTCGGCGGCTCATCGCCGCGGGCCCGCTATAGCTGGATACGAGCTCGCTAAAGCTAGACGAGCCGGCGCGGGAGCGAAACTCCCGGCCGGCCCGACCATCGCCACGACCTCTAAATCTCTGAACCGCACGCTTTCGGGGGGCTGGGGGGCTGACGAAACCGAAAACGCGTGGCCCCGAGCTGTCGAGGCAATGAACTTCATTTTGGGCGGCGCGTTTGGCTGGCAAGGGGCGCCATGCCGGCGAAAGTATGATTCTTCCCAGCAAAATCTTATCAGCGCGCAAGGACGCGAAGATTCTCGTCGTAAACCAGTCATTAAGTCTTGCCCGGCGCATCCTTGCGGGCCAACATGGTTAAGAGAGATCAAGGAGAGCGGACGCATGGCGGAGTCGGAGACGACGGAGCCCAGCCGGGCGCGACCCGCGCTCGTCGTCGTGAACGGCGCTTCACCGGACGCGGCGTCGGGAGCTCGGGGAGACAAGCGCGGCGTGGCGGTCTCGTTCAGCCGCCCGGAACTCAACGTCATCTTCAATCTTTATGGTTCGAAAGTCGCGCAGGGGGAATGGCGCGACTACGCCATCGACTTCACGCCGGCGAAGGCCGTGTTCTCTATTTTCCGCCGCGCGAGCGAGGCGCCGCTGTATCGAATCGAGAAGGACCCGGCGCTGGCGCGTCGGCAGGGCGCCTATTCCGTCATCGCGGCGACGGGCCTCGTGCTTCGGCGCGGACATGATCTCGCGCGTGTCGTGCGCGTGTTGGATCGCGCTTTAAAGCTCGTCGGCGCTGAATAGCCGCGCGAGAGTCCCAAAAAACCACCCGGCTCAGAATCGATCGGCCCGATAGGGCGCGGGATCGATGAACGGCTTTTCGCCCGTCATCATCTCGGCGAGGAGCCGGCCGGACACCGGCCCAAGCGTCAGCCCATGATGCGCATGGCCAAAATCGAACCATAGGCCGCGATGACGCGGCGCCGGACCGACGATCGGCAGCATGTCCGGCAGGCAGGGCCGCGCGCCGCGCCAGGGTTCTGGATCAAGCCGTTCGGCGAGCGGAAACAATCGGCGCGCCGTCGGTTCGCAAGTCTCGATCTGCACGGGAGTCGGCGGCGCGTCGCGGCGGGCGAATTCCGCCCCGCTCGTCAGCCTGACGCCGCGGCGCATCGGCGCCAGGAGATAGCCCACGTCGGCGTCGAGAATCGGATGGTTGAGCTTCGCGCCATCCTTGGCGGCGTAATGCATGTGATAGCCGCGCTTCCAACCGAGCGGAATTTGGTAGCCCAGCGGTCCGTAAATGGCGTCGGACCAGGGGCCGAGCGCCGCCACCGCCGCGCCGGCGACGAGCGGCCCGTTGGCCGTCTCGACGCGCCAACGCCCATCCTTCTCTTGCGTAAGACTGCGCGCGTCTCCGGAAAGAAACTGGCCGCCGCGTGAGACGAACAGATCCGCGTAGGCTTTCGAGAGAGCGGCGGGATCGATGATCGCGGCGGTGTCACGGTAATGGATGCCGCCCATGATTGGGGCGAGATCGGGCTCCAGCGACGCGACCCCGGCGGCGTCGAGCGTATCAATATGTAGGCCATAGGCGCGCAGCCGTTCCGCGTCGGCGACGCCATGCGCCAGAGTCGCCTCCCCGCGATGCAGCTTGATCCAGCCGCTTCTGCGCAAAAGTTCGCCGGCGCCTGCCTGCTGGATCAGCGTCTCGTGCTCGCTCAGGCTGTTTTCGATCAGCGGACGCCGCGCTTCGATGTTGCGAAGCACGCGCTCCGGCGCGCTCGCGCGCCAGTAGCGCAAAAGCCATGGCCCCACAGCGGGCAGGGCGGAGAAATGGTAATGCGCCTCGGGCAGGAGGTTCAGCGCATATTTGATGAGCTTCGCCGGGTCGCGTGGGAAGAGATAAGGAATGAGCGACGAACGTTCGATCAGTCCGGCGTTGCCGAAGCTCGTCTCCTGTCCCACCGCGCCCGCGCGATCGATGAGCGCGACGTCGCGCCCGCGCGCCTGCAGATGCAGCGCGGCGCTGACGCCAACGATCCCGGCGCCAAGAACGACGACATCCGTGGACTGCATGAATCCTCCAAGCTGGTCGCCCCATATATGGACTTTGATGCAACGCGCATGCTAGCGCCTCTCTTCTTCCACAAATTTTCAGGGCGCGCCGGATGATCCCCCGCTATTCCAGACCCGAGATGACCGTCATTTGGGAGCCGCAGACGCGGTTTCGCATCTGGTTCGAGATCGAGGCCTACGCTTGCGACGCGCTCGCCGAGATCGGCGTCATCCCGCGGGAGAGCGCCAAGGCCATCTGGGACAAAGCGGATTTCGTTACCTTCGACGTCGCGCGGATCGACGAGATCGAACGGGTGACGAAGCATGACGTGATCGCCTTTTTGACCCATCTCGCCGAATTCATCGGCGCCGAATCGCGCTTTGTGCACCAAGGCATGACGTCTTCCGACGTGCTCGACACCTGCCTTGCCGTGCAATTGTCGCGCGCCGCGGATCTGCTGATCGCCGACGTCGACGCGCTGCTCTCCGCGCTCAAGACGCGCGCTTTTGAGCACAAATACACGCCGACGATCGGACGCTCGCATGGCATTCACGCCGAGCCGACGACGTTCGGGCTGAAACTTGCCAGGCCT
>JALHNR010000138.1 GCA_022843525.1 Methylocystis sp.
GATAGAGCACGACGACGCACAGCGTCAGCGCGATCGCTGCGAGCATCTGGTTGGCGATGCCGAACAGCGGCCACAGCGTGTTGATGCCGCCGAGCGGATCGATCACCCCCTGATAGAGGAAATAGCCCCAGCCGCTCACGGCGATGGCGGTTGCGGCGAGGTTCGGCGCCCAGGCGCGCGTGTTGCCGAAGGCGGGGAAGAAGGCGCCGAAGAGATCCTGGATCATGAAGCGCGCGACGCGCGTTCCGGCGTCGATCGTGGTCAGGATGAACAGCGCCTCGAAAAGAATCGCGAAATGATACCAGAACGCTTTCGCCGCCGAGCCGCCGATGGCGGAAGAGAGGATATGCGCCATGCCGACGGCGAGCGTCGGCGCGCCCCCGGTGCGCGACAGAATCGTCTTCTCGCCGACTTCGGCGGCGACGCCCGACAGCGTCTCCGGGGTGACCGCGAAGCCCCATGAAGAGATCGCCGCCGCGGCGGAGTCCGGCGTCGCGCCGATCAGCGCCGGCGCGCTGTTCATCGCGAAATAGACGCCGGGCTCCAGCACGCTCGCGGCGATCAGCGCCATGACCGCGACAAAGGACTCCATCAGCATCGCGCCATAGCCGATGAAGCGGGTCTGCGTCTCGTCGCCGATCATCTTCGGCGTCGTGCCGGAGGACACAAGCGCATGAAAGCCCGACACCGCGCCGCAGGCGATGGTGATAAACAGAAACGGGAAGACGCTGCCGGCGAAGACCGGGCCCGTGCCATCGATGAAGCGGCTGACCGCCGGCATCTGGAGGTCGGGCCAGACGATGAAAATGCCCACCGCGAGCGACAGAATCGTGCCGACCTTCAGGAAGGTCGACAGATAGTCGCGCGGCGCCAGCAACAGCCACACCGGCAAAACTGACGCGACGAAGCCATAGCCGATGAGCATGAAGGCAAGGGTCTCGGCCTTGAAGGAGAAGAAGGGCGCGAGCAGCGCGCTCTCCGACACGGTGCGGCCGAAGGCGATGCTCAACAGCAGCAGAACGAAGCCGATCGCCGACATTTCGCCGATGCGCCCGGGCCGCAGATAGCGGCCGTAGACGCCCATGAACACGGCGATCGGCAGCGTCGCGAGAACGGTGAAGGCGCCCCAGGGACTATCCGCAAGCGCCTTGACGACGACGAGCGCCAGCACCGCCAGCAGGATGATCATGATGGTGAGAATGCCGATCATGGCGATGACGCCGGGCACGCGGCCCATCTCGGTCTTGATAAGATCGCCAAGCGAGCGGCCGTCGCGGCGCGTCGAGATGAACAGGACGAGAAAATCCTGCACGGCGCCGGCGAAGATGACGCCGGTCAACAGCCACAATGTTCCCGGCAGATAGCCCATTTGCGCCGCAAGCACCGGCCCTACGAGGGGCCCCGCGCCGGCGATGGCCGCGAAATGATGGCCAAACAGCACCCATTTGTCCGTCGGCACATAATCGAGCCCGTCGTTGCGCCGATGCGCGGGCGTGCGGCGGCGCGCGTCAAGCCCCAGCACCCGCTCGGCGATGAAGCGCGAATAGAAGCGATAGCCGATGGCGTAGGTTCCGATCGCGGCGGTCACGAGCCACATGGCGTTGACGTTCTCGCCGCGCGAGACCGCGAGCGTATAAAGCGAGAACAGCACGAGGGCGAACACGAGCGCCCAGGGAAACAGCTTCAACGTCTGACGGCTGTCGGCGATGTTAATGATCGACATTAGGACCCCGAATAGCGCGCACTCTCGGCGCATCGGTTTCAACGAAACTTATAATTTTGCGAGGGTCAAGGGATCGCGGCGATCGGCGAAATATTTGTGCAGAGCCTCGCCGAAAAGCGGCTCTTGCGGCGCCGCCGCCGCAAATAGCGTCATCGACGAATGAAACTTCAAATCGTCGGGAGAGCCGAAGATCTCATGGGCGCTGCGCCCCTCGATTTTGTTGACCAGTCCAACGCAAGCCTTCAGCCGCGCGCCCAGGAGAGAATGCGCGAGATAGGCGTGCGCCTCGGTCAGCGAGCGGAGGGCGTAGCGCTGCGCCATAGCGCTTGCGCCCAGGCCTTCGAGCTGCGGAAAAACGAACCACATCCAGTGACTGCGCTTGCGGCCGGCGGCGAGTTCGGCGACCGCCTGCGCATAGATCGGCGCCTGCGCCGCGACGAAGCGGGCGAGATCATAGGGATCGTCCGAGGCGCCGATCATGACCCGATCCGTTGATCAACGCCGCTGTCATTCCCGACGCCCGCATAGCGCGCGATCTGGGAATGCAAGCAAGACCAACATTATACAATTGGGCTCTGGATTCCCGGTCGGACCTCCAGTCCGCCGGAAATGACAGGCCTATCGATTCGATATCACTCCGCCGCTTCCGCGGCGACGGGCGCGTAGTTGAGAATAGGCGCGAGCCAGCGTTCGACCTCGCGCGCCTCCATGCCCTTGCGGCGGGCGTAATCTTCGACCTGATCGCGCTCGATCTTGGCGACGCCGAAATAATGCGCGCTCGGATGCGCCAGATAAAGCCCGCTGACGGACGCGGCCGGCGTCATGGCGTAACTTTCGGTCAGCTTCACGCCGGTGCGTTTTTCGACATTGAGCAGATCGAAGATCGTCGCTTTTTCGGTGTGATCGGGCTGCGCCGGATAGCCGGGCGCCGGACGAATGCCGGCGTAGGGTTCAGTCGTCAGCGCTTCTGGCGCGAAATTCTCTTCACGCGCATAGCCCCAAAATTCTTTGCGCACGCGCTCATGCATGCGCTCGGCGAAGGCCTCCGCGATACGGTCGGCGAGCGCCTTGACCATGATCGAGCCATAGTCGTCATTGGCGCGGGCGTAGCGCGCCGCGATTTTTTCTTCTTCCGCGCCGGCGGTGACGACGAAGGCGCCGACATAATCCGCCGTGCCGCTGTCCTTTGGCGCGACGAAGTCCGCGAGCGCGAGATTGGCCTTGCCGTCGCGCTTGGGCAATTGCTGGCGCAGCGTGTGCAGCGTCGCGAGCCGCTCATTGCGCGACTCGCCATTGTAGAGCGCGATGTCGTCGCCGATCGAATTCGCCGGCCAGAAGCCGATGACGGCTTTGGGCGTGAACCAGCGCTCCTCGACAATCCGCTTCAGCATGGCGCGGGCGTCGTCGTATAACGTGCGCGCCGCCTCGCCGCGCTCAGGATCATCGAGCAGCGACGGATAGCGCCCCTTGAATTCCCAGGTCTGGAAGAACGGCGTCCAGTCGATGTAGGGGACGAGTTCGCCGACGTCATAGCTCGCAAAAGCGCGCGCGCCGCTAAAGGAGGGCTTCGGCGGCTCATAGCCGGCCCAGTCGATTCTATAAGCGTTGGCGCGCGCCTGCGCGAGCGGCACCCGCAGCTTGTCGGCCTGCGCGCGCGCATGCGCGTCGGCGAGGCGCTCATATTCAAGGCGGGTCTGCGCGACATAATCGGGGCGCGTCTTCTCAGAGACGAGCGCCTGCGCGACGCCAACGGCGCGGCTCGCGTCGGTGACATAGACCGCCTGGCCGCGACGATAATTGGGACTGATCTTCACCGCCGTGTGCACGCGGCTTGTCGTCGCGCCGCCGATAAGGAGCGGCGTGTCGAGACCTTCGCGCTCGAGCTCAGAGGCGACGAAGCACATCTCGTCGAGCGACGGCGTGATGAGGCCGGAAAGACCGATGAGATCGACCTTTTCCTTCTTGGCGACTTCGAGAATTTTCGCGCAGGGCGTCATCACGCCAAGGTCGATCACCTCGAAGTTGTTGCAGCCGAGCACAACGCCGACGATATTCTTGCCGATGTCGTGAACGTCGCCCTTCACCGTCGCCAGCAGAATTTTGCCGGCAGTGGAGCGCTCGCTCTTGTCGGCCTCCATGAAGGGCATGAGATAGGCCACCGCCTGTTTCATCACGCGCGCCGATTTGACGACCTGCGGCAGGAACATCTTGCCCGCGCCAAAAAGATCGCCGACGACATTCATGCCGGTCATCAACGGACCTTCGATCACGTCAAGCGGGCGCGTGGAGCGCTGACGCGCCTCTTCCACATCCGCTTCGACGTAATCGGTGACGCCGTTCACGAGCGCATATTCGAGACGTTTCTCAACGGTGTTCTCGCGCCAGGCGGCGTCCTTTTCCTGGGTTTTGCCAGCCGCGCCCTTGAATTTTTCAGCCAGTTCCACGAGGCGCTCGGTCGACTCCTTGCGGCGATTCAAGACCACGTCTTCGCAAAGCTCGCGCAGCTCGGGATCGATCTCGCCATAGACCGCAAGCTGGCCGGCGTTGACGATGCCCATATCCATCCCCGCCTGAATGGCGTGATAGAGGAACACCGAATGCATCGCCTCGCGCACGGGCTCATTGCCGCGGAATGAGAAAGACAGGTTCGACACGCCGCCCGACACATGCACATGCGGCAGATCGCGTTTGATGACGCGCGTGGCTTCGATGAAATCGACGCCGTAATTCTCATGCTCTTCAATGCCGGTCGCAACGGCGAAAATATTGGGATCGAAGATGATGTCTTGCGGCGGAAAGCCGACGATCTCGGTCAGGATTTTATAGGCCCGCGTACAGATCTCGGTCTTGCGGGCGAATGTGTCGGCCTGGCCCTTTTCATCGAAGGCCATGACGACGACGGCTGCGCCATAGCGGCGCACCTTTTGCGCGTCGGCGATGAATTTCTCTTCGCCTTCCTTCATCGAAATCGAATTGACGACGCCCTTGCCCTGCAGGCATTTGAGGCCGGCTTCAATCACGTCGAATTTAGATGAATCGACCATCACCGGCACGCGGGCGATGTCGGGTTCGGCGGCGACGAGGTTGAGGAATTCCACCATGGCGCGTTCGGAATCGAGCAGGCCTTCGTCCATATTGACGTCGATGACCTGCGCGCCGTTCGCCACCTGATCGCGCGCGACGTCGAGCGCCGCGGCATAATCGCCATTGGTGATGAGCTTGCGGAACTTCGCCGAACCCGTGACATTGGTCCGCTCGCCGACGTTGACGAAGGGAATGTCCTTGGTCAGCGTGAAGGGCTCTAATCCAGAGAGACGCAGCATGGGCTCGATGGTCGGAATCGCGCGCGGGGCGACGCCTTTCACGGCGCTGGCGATCGCGGCGATATGGTCCGGCGTCGTGCCGCAGCAGCCGCCGAGCACATTGACGAGACCGGCGGTCGCGAATTCGCCGACCAGCTCCGCCATATATTCGGGGCTTTCGTCATAGAGTCCGAACTCGTTGGGCAACCCGGCGTTGGGGAAGGCGCAGACGCGCGTATCGGCGATGCGGCCGATCTCGGCGATATGCTGACGCATCTCGCGGGCGCCGAGCGCGCAGTTAAAGCCGATCGAAAACGGCTTGGCGTGGGCGAGCGAATTCCAGAAGGCGACCGCCGTCTGACCGGACAGGGTCCTGCCCGAAAGATCGGTGATGGTGCCGGAGATCATGATCGGAAAACGGGTTCCGACCTCATCGAACGCGTCCTCGAGCGCATAGAGCGCCGCCTTGGCGTTGAGCGTATCGAAAACGGTTTCGACGAGCAGAATGTCGGCGCCGCCTGCGATGAGGCCGAGCGCGGCTTCCTTATAGGCGGCGCGCAGCTCGTCGAAGGTGACGGCGCGAAAGCCCGGGTTCGACACGTCGGGCGAGATCGACGCGGTGCGATTGGTTGGGCCAAGCGAACCGGCGACGAAACGGCGCACGCCGGTCTTCGCCGCGACTTCGTCGGCCGCCGCCCGCGCCAGTCGCGCGCCCTCGCAATTGAGTTCGAAAGCGAGATGCTCAAGCCCGTAGTCGGCTTGGGCGATGGTCGTCGACGAAAATGTGTTGGTCTCGATGATGTCGGCGCCGGCTTCGAGATAGGCGACATGGATCGCCTTGATCGCGTCGGGCTGCGTCAGCGTCAGCAGGTCGTTGTTGCCGCGCAGGTCTTTGGCGTGATCTGTGAAGCGCGCGCCGCGAAAATCGGCCTCCTCAAACTTATGGCGCTGGATCATCGTGCCCATCGCGCCGTCGAGAATGAGGATCCGGCGCGACGCCGCCTCGTCCAGAGCCTTCAAAATATTCGGGCCGTGAGATGTCTCGAAGGTCATGCAAGAGCCTTTTCGCGAGAAGGACGAACGCCGAGCAAATGGCAAATGGCGAAGACGAGGTCGGCGCGATTATTGGTGTAGAAGTGGAATTCATTGACGCCGGCGCGCGCCAGGCTCATCACCTGTTCGACGGCGGTCGTCGCGGCGATGAGCGCGCGAGTCTCCGGGTCTTCGTCCAGTCCGTCGAAGCGCTCGGCGAGCCAGCGCGGCACGCTCGCCCCGGCCTTTTGCGCAAAACCCGCGACCTGTTTGAAATTGCGGATCGGCATGATGCCGGGCACGATCGGAATCGTGATCCCCCGCCCACGCGCCTTGTCGAGAAATTTGAAGTAGACGTCATTGTCGAAGAAAAACTGCGTGATGGCGCGCGTCGCGCCGGCGTCGACCTTCGCCTGAAGCGCATCGAGATCCTGTTCGATCGAGGCGCTTTCCGGATGGCCTTCGGGATAAGTCGAGACCGAAATCTCAAAATCGCCAATCCGGCGAATGCCACTCACGAGATCGGTCGAATTGGCGTAACCCTTCGGATGCCTCTCAAATCGCGAGCCGACCCCGGTCGGCGGATCGCCGCGCAGCGCCACGATATGGCGAACGCCGGCGTCCCAATAATCGCGCAGGATTGCGTCGATGTCTTCGCGCGCGGCGGAAACACAGGTGAGATGCGCGGCTGGCTTCATTTCAGTCTCGCGCACGATGCGCGCGACGATCGAATGGGTGCGCTCGCGGGTGGTGCCGCCTGCGCCATAGGTGACGGAGACGAAATGCGGCCTCAGCGCCGCAAGTCGATTGATCGTCTGCCAGAGCTGCGTCTCCATCTCCGGCGTCTTGGGCGGGAAGAATTCATAGGAGATCGCAAATTGGTTGGGCGACGCCGTGGGATGAAGAGCGTTAAACATCAGGCTGTCTCATAAGATGCTGCGGGAATGGGATCGGCGACGACGCGCGGATCGCGCGCCAGCCACAAGGACACGGTGAGCTTGGCGCCTTCGTTCGCGTCGGGCGCCAGTTCGCGACGCTGAACGACGTCAAGCCCCGCCTGCGCCAGCAGCCCGGTGATTTCGGCGTCGGAAAAGCCAAGACGGCGGTGTGCGTGCTTGTCGCGCAGCGCCTCTTCCTGATGCGGGGCAAAGTCGACGACAAGCAGACGGCCGCCGGGGGCGAGCACCCGCGCCGCCTCGCGCAACGCGCGGCCCGGATCGTCGAGAAAGTGCAGAACCTGATGCATGATCGCAAGGTCGATGGAGTTGCGCTCGATCGGCAGCGCATAAATATCGCCCTGGCGCAGCTGCACATTGTCGAAGCCGGTCTCTTCGAGACGGCCGCGCGCAACGCCGAGCATGGCGGAAGAAAGATCGACGCCGACGGCGCGTTCCGCCTGGGGCGCGAACAGCTCGAGCATCCGGCCGGCGCCGGCCCCAAGATCGAGCAGGTTGCGCACCGGTCTGTCGCCGACGACCTGACGCATCGCTTCTTCGACGCGCTCCTCGGAAACGTGCAACGCGCGGATGCGATCCCACTCCTCGGCATGCGCGGCGAAATAGCGGGCGGCGTTCTCGGCGCGCGCGTGACGCACTTGGGCGAGCCTGGCGCGGTCGCCGGCGAGAAGCGCGTCGTCAGCCTCGAGCCAACCCACAATAGCGCGCGCGAGCGCGCCTGCCGGCCCCGCCGGCGACAGCCGGAAGAACGCCCAGGCTCCTTCGCGGCGGCGTTCGATCAGGCCAGCCTCGACAAGCAGCTTGAGATGGCGCGAGACGCGCGGCTGAGACTGGCCCAGGATCGCCACGACCTCGCTGACCGTCAGCTCCGACTGGGCGAGCAACGCCAGAAGACGCAGGCGCGTCTCCTCTCCGGCGGCGTTCAGCGCCGCAAGCGTCGGGTCGAGGGCCAATTTGGCGACGGACTTCATGAGCGCTCCGTTAGACATAAAGATATCTATATACGTCAAATTCACCGGACGCAACCATAGTCGCCGTTTTTTGACGGCGGAATGCTCTTGACCGAATCCCGAACCGGGTTCATCTTTTCGTTACATCGCACCTGTCGATCCGACAGCATGGTCGGCAGGTTCGCTCGGGCGGGACCTCGATGCGAACGCGATCCAGGATAGGCTCAGACACCCCCTGTTGATGGGCCGAACCGAGCAACAATGTTGCGAGAGGAGCATGACGCCACCGGGTCAGACCATTTGACCGGCGTTTGGTTCCGGTCACTGGGCGGTCAGGAGCAGCTGCCTGATCCGTTCATCCTCCGAGACAATCGACGACTTTCCGGGCGGCCGACCGCAAAGGCCAAGCATCGGGCGCCCGTTCACAGACTGGACAATCCAGACTAGCTTCCAAGAGAAGCAAATGGCCCCGTGAGCTCTACGCCACGGGGCCTGTTTTATTTTCCATCAGCTAAAAAGTCAGGGTTCCGAGCGAGCCGAACGCGATGTTCGGCCCTTCGCCTTTCGAGGCTCGGAACCAGCCGCTAGGCCCGCTTACGCCGGCGCCTTCTCTTCTTCCTTGCTGACGACCTCCAGGAAGGTCTCCGCCGCCTCGCGCCGCTCGAAGACATGCGGCTGCAGACCGCGTTTGGAGAGCGCCTCTTTCATCTTGAGCCGCGCGAAGGCGCTCGTCGCATAGCGGGTCGTGGTCAAATAATAGCGCTGGCTCATATAGTCGATCATTTCGGCGTAATCGTCGTAGAGCGCCTCGTTGATCTTCCAGCCGTCGTGATTGACGACCGAGTTGACGCGCTTGCCGACCTTGTCCGACGCCTCGATCAGCGTCTTGCGCAGATCGTCGATGTCCTTCTTGGTTCGCGCGTGCCAGCCTTCGAGATTGACGAAAAGGATGTTGCGGTCCGCGTCGTAGGTGACGCGATCGGACATGTTGAGATTGATCAGGTCGGCGAGCAGCCCCATCGGCTCATCGATGAAGATGCGCTTATCCATCACTTCGGGATGTTCGACGATCGGCTTAAATTCCATATGCGCCAGGATATCCCGGTCGATGTCGATCCCCGGCGCGACCTCGATCAGTTCAAGCCCCTTGTCGACGAGTTTGAACACACAGCGCTCGGTCACATAATAGACCGGCTGCTTGCGCTTTTGCGCGAATTTGCCGGAGAAGGTGATCTGTTCGACGGCGTTGAGGAACTTCTTGTTCCTGCCTTCCTGCAGAATGTTCACCTTGCCGTCGGCGATTTCGACGCGCAGTCCGCCATTGGTGAAGGTGCCGGCGTAAACGACCAGGCGCGCGTTCTGGCTGATGTTGATGAAGCCGCCGCAGCCGTTGAGGCGGCCGCCGAACTTCGACGTGTTGACGTTGCCCTGCAGATCGCACTCGGCCATGCCGAGGCAGGTCATGTCGAGACCGCCGCCGTCATAGAAGTCGAACTGCTGATTCTGCTGGATGATGGCGTCGGCATTGGTCGCGGCGCCGAAGCTCGAACCTGAAGCGAGCACCCCGCCGATCGCGCCGGCTTCCGTCGTCAGCGTGATGTAGGGCGTCATCTTTTCTTCGTTCGCGACGGCGGCGATGCCTTCCGGCGCGCCGACGCCAAGATTGACGACGCCGTTCGGCGGCAGCTCGAAACTGGCGCGCCGCGCGATGACCTTGCGTTCGTCGAGCGGCATCTTGGCGAACTTCTCGACCGGCACGCGGATTTCGCCTGAGAGCGCCGGATTGTGGATCACGCCGTAGTTCATGCGGTGCATTTCCGGCGGATCGGCGACGACGACGGCCGAGACGAGAATCCCCGGTATATGCACGTCTTTCGGCTTGATCGAGCCCTGTTCGACGATGCGCTCGACCTGCGCGATGACGAGCCCGCCATTGTTATGGGCGGCCATGGCTTGCGCGAGATTGTCGAGAACGAGCGCCTCGCGCTCCATCGAGATATTGCCGGAAGGGTCGGCTGACGTGCCGCGGATGAAGGCGACGTCGATCTTGGTGGCGATGTAGAAGAGCCACTCCTCGCCCATGATGTTATGGTATTTGACCATGTCCTCCTTGGTGCGGTCATTCACCTTGCCGCCGCCAAAGCGCGGGTCGACGTAGGTATAGAGAC
>JALHNR010000139.1 GCA_022843525.1 Methylocystis sp.
AGGCCGTAGGTCTGAGATATGTTTCCGACGCGCGTTCGGGCATTCGGCGCAAAAGGGCGGGACGAGGCTTCGCTTACACGCGCGCCGACAGCTCGCGGATCACCGAGCGCGACGCGCTGAAGCGGATCAAGGCGCTCGCAATTCCCCCGGCCTGGACGGATGTCTGGATATGTCCCTTTCCCGACGGCCACGTTCAGGCCACGGGGCGCGACGCCAAGGGACGCAAACAATACCGCTATCACGCCCGATTCCGCGAGCTGCGCGAAAGCGCCAAATATGAGCATGTCGTCGCTTTCGCGGACGCGCTGCCGGCGATCCGCGAGAAGGTGCGGGCGCATATGGCTCTGCGGGGATTGCCGCGCGAGAAGGTGCTGGCGACCGTCGTCCATCTGCTGGAGACGACGCTGATCCGCGTCGGCAACGACGATTACGCGAGGCGGAATAACAGCTACGGCCTGACCACGCTCAAACACCGGCATGTCGCCGTGGAAGGCGACGGGGTGCGGTTCCGCTTTACCGGCAAGAGCGGCAAGCAATGGTCATTGCATGTCAACGACCGGCGCGTCGCAAAGATCGTTAAATCATGCCAGGACCTGCCCGGTCAGGAACTGCTGCAATATTTGGACGACGCTGGTCAGGCGCGGGATGTGACGTCGACGGACGTGAACGAATATTTGGCGGAAATCACCGGCAGAGATATCACCGCCAAGGATTTTCGAACCTGGGCTGGAACTGTTCATGCTGCAATGGCGCTGAGCGAATTCGAGAGTTTCGCCAACGCCGCTCAGGCGAAGCACAATCTTCGCGCGGCGATCGAAAAAGTGGCGGCGCGGCTCGGCAACACGCCGACGATTTGCCGGAAATGCTATGTTCATCCTGAAGTGCTGAGCGCTTACCTCGACGGCGCTCTCTTGCGTGAGCTCAAGCCGACCGACGGGCGCGAGGAGGCGCATCGAGAAAAAGGCTTGAAACCGCAAGAGGCCGCCGTCCTCGCGCTCCTGCGCAGCCGCCTCGCCAAGGACGCTGACGCTCCCGCATCGACGAAGAAGCACGCAAGAGCTGCGTGAACGGGCATTGAGCGCCGCGCGCAAAAGCCTGGACTCATGGGAGAGATCAAAACGATCACGGCGTGCTGAAGCGTTGCGAAGAGCGGCTACGTCGCCACTCGCCCCGCCGCTTGCAGCGATCCGCGTAGCTCCGTTACGGCGGTCTGCAAACGCGCGGCAAAGCCCATGCGGAGGCTCCGAAATTTTTTGTACCAGGATCAACAGCGACGATCAGGATCGCCCACTCCTGTTCGATCGCGTCATGCGTGCAATCGAAGTCTCAGCAAAAAGCGCATGGGCTCAAAATGAGTGAGGAACGAAGTCTCTTCCCGCAAGTTCATGGATACCAACGGGCGCCGGTGCGGCCGCCACGCTTCCCATGACCTTGAACCGTGAACCTAGGAGCAATCATGTTCACGCATAATAAGAAACTCCAATATACGGTTCGGGTGTCCGAGCCCAACCCGGTCCTCGCGAGCCTCATGCTCGAACAGTTCGGCGGGCCGCAGGGAGAACTTGCGGCTGCGATGCGATACTTCACGCAGGCGATCGCCGAAGACGATCCGGGCCGACGCGACATGCTTTTCGACATCGCGACCGAAGAGCTCAGCCATCTTGAGATCATCGGCAGCATCGTGTCCATGCTGAACAAGGGCGCCAAAGGCCAGCTTGCGGAGGCGACGCAGTCCGAGGCGGAGCTGTATCGCTCAGTGACGCAGGGGGCCGACAGCCACACGCAGGCGATCCTGTATGGCGGCGGCGCGGGCCTGACCAATTCCTCGGGCGTTCCCTGGACCGCAGCTTACGTCGACACGATCGGCGAGCCGACGGCGGACCTGCGATCCAACATCGCCGCCGAAGCGCGCGCCAAGATCGTCTACGAGCGACTCATCAACGTCACCGACGACGCTGGGATCAAGGAGGCGCTCGGCTTCCTCATGACGCGTGAGATCGCCCACCAGATCTCGTTCGAGAAGGCGCTCTACGCTATTCAACCCAACTTCCCGCCCGGCAAGATGCCGGGCATGCCGCAGTTCTCGCACCTCTATGTGAACACGTCGCAGGGGCCGACCGATCATAAGGGTCCCTGGAACACGGGCGAGAATTGGCAGCGCATGGACGATGTGCTCGGAGGCATTCCGCTTGACGGCGGAGACGGCGCGGCGAGCGTCCATCTGGGATCGTCGCAAAGCGAGGATCTCGCCAATTTCGCAGCGCGAACGCAATCGAACCCCGGTTCTGATCCGGTGACGGGGGCGGATCTGGGCAGCAGCGGCGGCGCCGAAGCGCGGCATTCGCCCGCGGAATGATCCAGGTTGGACGCCGGCGGCGTGAGCCGGCGTCCAACGCTTCGACAGCAAACGGCTGAGGCACTGCAATGACTGCTCTGGTGATGAAGGAAACGCGCTCTTCGAAGCTGGCCAACTTTCTCGGCTGGTTTTCGATTGCGTTAGGACTCGCCGAAATTTTCGCGCCGCGCCGCGTTGGCCGAATGGTTGGCGTCGAAGGCGATGGAAGCCTTGTGCAGGCCTACGGTCTTCGCGAATTTCTTGCCGGCGTCGGCATTCTTGCCGCACGCCAAAAAGCGCCGTGGCTTTGGGCGCGCGTTGCGGGCGATGCGCTTGACCTGGCGACTCTCGCGCCAGGCCTCTACAGCATTCGTAGGAACCGTCAGCTGGCGAGCGGGCTCGCGGTCGCCGCCGTCGCCGCGATCGGGCTCCTGGATATATACAGCGCAGTTCAGGCGCAGGGTCAGCGTTAAGCGGCCAAACCGCGACAAACAGGCTGCACGCGGGCATCGACAGAGCGCCAGCCACGCTCGCGGCATATAGGGCCGCGTCTTGGCTGGCGCTTTCAACATTCAGCAGTCCGCGCGGCTCTCCATAAGCTCAGGCAAAGATCAATACGCATATCTGGTGTTGGCTAAACTTGTCCTTTAGCCTTTGCGTAAGCACAAGGTTAAGAGATACTGTCATTTTCCGTTCCGTTTTCGGGAACCTTCTCTGTAGCCACTGGTTCAGCTGCAATAGCAGCAGCTGGTTCAGGCGCGCGATTTGAGGAGACCCGTTCATGGCCGAAGGAAAAACCACTGTTGACCACGACGCGATCCGCAAATGGGTGGAATCGCGCGGCGGTCATCCCTCGCGCGTCAAGGGAACGGGAGGGAAGTCCGACGCCGGCCTGCTTCGTGTCGATTTCGGCCCGCAGGAGGAGAGCCTGGAAAAGATTTCCTGGACGGAATTCTTTGACACGTTCGAGCGGAACAAGCTCGCCTTTCTCTACCAGGATGAAGACGACAGCCGCTTCAATAAGCTCATCCGCCGCAACGGCAACTGACGGGGATAGAGCCTATGGCGAAAATCCTCATCACCGGCGGAGCCGGCTTCATCGGCAGCCATGTCGCCCGAGCCTTGGTCGCGCGTGGCGACGACGTGCGGCTCTTCGACGGCCTCATTGATCAGGTGCACGGGCGCGCGAGCGCCAGCCTGCCGGAGGACGCCGAACTCATGGTGGGCGACATTCGCGACGCCCGGCGCGTCGCCGAAGCGCTCGAGGGCGTCGACGCGGTGATTCACCTCGCCGCCGAGGTGGGCGTCGGCCAAAGCATGTACGCGATTGAGCGCTACGTTGGCGTGAACGATCTCGGCACGGCGGTGTTGTTGCAGGCGCTCATCGAGCGACCCGTGCGACGCGTGGTGGTCGCGTCCTCCATGAGCATCTATGGAGAGGGGCTTTACCAGGACGCCGAAGGGCGAGCCGTCGAGGACGCCGAGCGCTCGACTGTGACGCCCGGAACTTGGGATCTGCTCGACTGCGCCGGAAAGCCGCTGCGCCCGATGCCGACGCCGGAATGGAAGCGGCCGGCGCTGGCCTCGGTGTACGCGCTCACGAAATATGTGCAGGAGCGTTTGACGCTCAACGTGTGCGGCGCCTACGGAATGGAAAGCGTCGCGCTGCGTCTGTTCAATGTTTACGGCCCGGGGCAGGCGCTCTCCAATCCCTATACGGGCGTGCTCGCCATCTTTGCCGCGCGGCTGCTCAACGGTCGGCCGCCGCTTGTATTCGAGGACGGGCGCCAGCGGCGCGATTTCGTCCATGTTTCCGACGTCGCCCGCGCTTTCCTCCTGGCGCTCGATGCGCCCGCCGCCGATGGGGAAGTTTACAACATTGGCAGCGGCGAGGATCGCTCGGTGCTGCAGGTTGCGGAGTCGCTGGCGCAGGCCATGAACCGGCCGCAGATCGCGCCCGAAATCACAGGCAAATTCCGCACGGGCGATATCCGTCATTGCTTCGCTGACATTTCCAAGGCTCGGGCCGAACTCTCCTTCGCGCCTTCTGTGGATTTCACGGCGGGGCTCGCCGAACTGGCGGAATGGCTGGCGCAACAGCACGCCGTCGATCGTGCGGAAGAGGCGCGGCGGGAACTGGAAGCGCGGGGGCTGGTCGCATGACGTTAACGGCGCCCGCTTCAATTGGCCTTTCACCTGTTTTGATCACCGGTGGCGCGGGTTTCATTGGCGCCAATCTCGCCGATCGGCTCGCGCAGCAAGGCGAACATGTTCTCCTGCTCGACAGCCTTGCCCGCCACGGTGTCGAACGCAACGTTGACTGGCTCAAGGCGCGACACCCTTCCAAGATTTCCATGGTGGTCGCGGATGTGCGCGACCCGCAGGCCTGCGTCGACGCCGCGAGTAACGTGAGCGCGATTTTCCATTTCGCCGCGCAAGTCGCCGTGACCACGAGCCTCATCGAACCGCGCGAAGACTTCTCGGTGAATGCGGCGGGCACGCTCGGTCTGCTCGAAGCTTTGCGCGCCAGAGCGACTCGCACACCGTTGATCTTCGCGAGCACCAACAAGGTGTATGGCGATCTCGCGAACATCCCCCTCGACCTCAAGGATGGCGCGTATCGTCCAGCCGACGAATTGTTGGCCCGGCGCGGAATCCCCGAGAGTCAGCCGCTCGATTTCCACACGCCCTATGGCTGCTCAAAGGGAGCAGCGGAGCAATATGTGCTCGATTACGCCCGGTCGTTCGGACTGCCGACGGCCGTGATGCGCATGAGCTGCATTTATGGCCCGCGTCAGATGGGCACTGAGGATCAGGGGTGGGTCGCGCATTTCCTGCTCAAGATCGCCGCCGGTGAGCCGATCACGATTTTCGGCGATGGCCATCAGGTGCGTGACATTCTGTTCGTGGACGACGCCGTACAGACATATGTCGAGGCGTGGCGCCGGATCGGGCGCATTGCCGGACGCGCCTTCAACCTCGGCGGCGGCGCCGCCAACGCCGTCACCGTCAGGGATGTGATCGCCCGCGCCGAGACGCTCCTGAACCGCCAGGCGGCGGTCGAATTCCAGCCCTGGCGGGCTGGAGATCAACGCTATTACGTGTCTGACACGCGTCAGGTCCGCGCTGCGCTCGACCTCCCTGCGCCGCTCGGCTGGCGCGAAGGAATGGCGCGCCTCGCCGATTGGATCAGGTTGAACAAAGGTGCGGAGCTTTCCGCGCCCACCGCCTTCGAACAGGTGGGGACGTGAGCATGCGCGTCGCTCTCGTCAATCCGTCCTGGAGTTTCGAGCATTCGATCTATTTTGGCTGCCGCGCGCCGCATCTGCCCCTAGAGCTTGGCGCCTCCAAGGCGCTGCTGGAGCAGGCGGGGCACCACGTTGGGATGTATGACGGGCATCTATTAGGGATGACCGATTCCCAGCTTGCAGACGACGTGAAGGCGTTCGACGCCGACCTCATCGTGGTGACCACCGCACCCTCCTATCTCTTCTGGCGCTGTGCGCCGCCGGAGTTGCGCGCGCCGCGCGCGTTCCTGCTGGCTCTCAATGATTGCAGAGCGCGCACGGTCGCGGTCGGGCCGCATGGATCGGTCACCCCCGCGGCGGCCCTCGCAAAGCTTGGCGTCGACATCGTGGTGCGGGGCGAATGCGAAGAGGCGCTGACGGAGATCGCCGCCGGCAAGGAGCCTGCCGAAATCCAGGGCCTTGCGTTTAAGCAGGGCGACGCGATCCGGATCACCGGAGGTCCGCGCGCGACGTCGTTCACGGATCTGCCGGCGCTCACTTGGCCCGACGCCTGGATCGACGCGCATCGCCATCACCATCATCGCTTTGACGCCGAGCCCGACGGCCCGGGCGCGGAGGTGGAGTCATCGCGCGGCTGTCCCTATCACTGCAGCTTCTGCGCGAAGATCGATTTCCGCGACGCCTACCGGCGGCGCGACCTCGCGCCGCTGCTCGCGGAGATCGATCGGCTGATCGGCCAAGGCGTCACCTATTTCTATTTTATCGACGAGATCTTTCTGCCGCAGAAGCCTCTGCTGGAAGCGCTGGTCGAGCGGCGGACCCGCTTTGGCGTTCAGACCCGCATCGACCTGTGGAAACCAGAGATGCTGGATCTTCTCGGGGCGGCCGGCTGCGTTTCTATCGAGGCCGGGGTCGAGAGCCTGACGCCAGAAGGACGCGCGGCGCTGGACAAGAACTGCCGCATGTCGACCGACGAACTCGCCGAGCGTCTCATTTATGCGCGGCGCCGCGTGCCCTTTGTGCAAGCCAATCTCATCGAGACGCCGGCGGATGATGAGTCTCTTGTCTCGCGTTGGCGCGAGAAGTTGCGAGGATCGGGCGTCTGGGCGAACGATCCCGTGCCGCTCTATCCCTATCCTTCTTCGCCCGACTACCGCCGCCTCTGGGGCGAGCCGGACGGAGACGCGTGGGAGCGCGCGCACGAATATTACCTGCGCCAATTCGAGCGTTTCAGCGACATCCAGGAAGAACATCCTCTTCCACTGCACGCGTTGGAGGCGGCATGCGCGCATTGCCGCTGAACCTCTTCATGACGGCCGATGCGGTGGGCGGAGTCTTCACCTACGCGCTCGATCTCGCACGCGCCTTGGCGGCGCTGCAGGTGCGCACCACGCTCGCGGTTCTCGGCCCGCCTATGTCCCAACGCCAGCGCGAGGCCGCGGCCGCGACGCCGGGCCTTTCCGTCCTCTGGCCCGATCTTCCGCTGGACTGGCTTGCGCCATCGGCGCACAGCATCGTGTCGACGGCCGAGCGGCTCGCGGATCTCGCGCGCGGCGCAGGCGCCGACATCGTACAGCTGAATGGGCCGTCGCTCGCGATCGCCGACTATCCGGCGCCTGTTGTCGGCGTCGCGCATTCGTGCCTGGCAAGCTGGTGGGCGGACGTAAAGGGCGGCCCGATTCCGGCGGATTTTGTTTGGCGCACGCGCCTGTTGCGCGAAGGCATCGCACGAACCGACGCTCTCGTCTGCCCGAGCCGCGCCTACGCGCGCGCGGTCAGGCGTCTCTATGGCGCGCGGCCGCTCGTGGTCCACAACGGACGCGAAGCGCCGCCCGCGCGATCCGAGGCCGGCGCAACGGACGTTCCGTTGTTCGCCTTCACGGCGGGTCGGCTCTGGGATGAGGGCAAGAACGTCGCGACGCTCGATACGGCGGCGCCCGACATGGCGTTGCCGCTTCTTCTCGCCGGTCCCGCCGAAGGGCCGCATGGCGAGCGCTTTGCGCCCCGCCACGCCGTGGCGCTCGGATCGCTCGACGCGGACGCCATTCGCGATCGCCTCGCCCGACGACCGGTCTTTGCTTCGGCGGCGCTCTACGAACCCTTCGGCCTGTCGGCGCTCGAGGCGGCGCAAGCCGGATGCCCGCTCGTTCTGGCCGACATTCCAACCTTCCGCGAGCTGTGGGAGGGCGCCGCGCTGTTCGTTCCACCGCGCGACGCCAAGGGATTCGCCCAAGCCGTCAATCGGCTCGGCGCGAGTGCGGAGCTTTGTCAGCGGCTCGGCGCCGCCGCTGCGCAGCGCGCGCGCGTCTACAATCTCGACGCCCTGGCCTGCGCCATGGCCAATCTCTATCGCGCGCTCGTCATCCGCGTCGGACGGCAACGAGCGGGCCTGGGCGGAGCGGCCGCATGAAAATCGTCTATTTCAGTCATTCGCTGCTTTCCTGCTGGAATCACGGCAATGCGCATTTTCTGCGCGGCGTGCTGCGCGAGCTTGTTCACGCCGGCCACGACGTGCTCCCGCTGGAGCCGACGTCGTCCTGGAGCCTCGCGAACCTGCTCGCCGACCATGGCGAAGCCGCGCTTCGTCCCTTCCGCGCCGCCTATCCCGAGCTGAAACCGGCGCGCTGGTCGTTCATCGATGAAATCGAGGCTGCGGTCAGCGACGCCGATCTCGTCATCGTGCATGAATGGAATGACCCCGAACTCGTCGCCATGCTCGGACGCATGCGCGCCCATGGCGGACGCTTCCTCCTCCTGTTCCACGACACCCATCACCGGGCGGTCAGCGACCCCGGCGCCATCCGGGCCTTCGATCTTTCGGGCTATGACGGCGTCCTTGCCTTTGGGGAGGCGCTGGCGGCCGTTTATCGCCGATGGGGATGGGGCAACCGCGTCTTCGTCTGGCATGAGGCGGCGGACGTGCGGCGCTTCCATCCGCCGTTGCAGGAGACCGCTCGCGAGGGGTTGGTCTGGATCGGCAATTGGGGGGATGGCGAGCGCAGCCGAGAAATCGAGGAATTCCTGCTGAAGCCGGCGGCCGACGCAGGCCTGCCGCTGGACATCTATGGCGTGCGCTATCCTCAGGCCGCCCTCGAGCGGCTACGCGGCTACGGCGCCAGATACCGCGGCTGGCTCGCGAATGCGCAGGCGCCCGAAGTTTTCGCCAAGCACATCGCCACCGTTCATGTGCCGCGAAGATTCTATGCGTCGGCGCTGCCCGGCATCCCGACGATCCGCGTCTTCGAGGCGCTCGCCTGCGGCATCCCGCTGGTCAGCGCGCCGTGGGAGGACAGCGAGCATCTCTTCGCGCCGGGCGAGGATTATCTCGTCGCGCGCGACGCGGCTGAATGCGCCGCGCGTCTCACGCAGTTGCAAGCCGATCCGGACCTGCGCCATCGGCTTAAGGCGCGAGGCCTCGAGACCATCGCATCGCGCCACACGTGCGAACACCGCGCGAGCGAGCTGATGGCGATCGTCGCGCGTCTCTCCCCCAAGCTCGAGGAGAGCGCGGCATGAAGATCGCCTTCTACGGATCGAGCCTGCTGTCCTCCTATTGGAACGGCGCCGCCACCTATTATCGCGGCCTCATCAAGAATCTCGCGGCGCTTGGACACGCCGTCACTTTTTACGAGCCAGACGCCTTCGATCGGCAACAGCATCGTGACTTGGATCCGCCGGACTGGGCCAACGTCGTGGTCTATCCGGCGACCATCGAGGGCGTGCGGCGCGTGATCGCCGAGGCCGCTTCGGCCGATGTGACGATCAAAGCGAGCGGCGTCGGCGTATTCGACGATGCGCTGCTGGAGGGCGTCGTGTCGGCCTCCCGTCCCGGCGCCTTGCGGCTGTTCTGGGACGTGGACGCGCCCGCGACGCTGGCTGAACTTCGGCGGTCGCCCGCCCATCCGCTGCGGCGAATGCTGCCGGCCCTCGATATGGTCCTCACCTATGGGGGCGGCGCGCCCGTGGTCGAGAGCTATGAAAGTCTTGGGGCAGTGCGCTGCGAGCCGGTCTACAACGCGCTCGATCCGGACACCCATCATCCTGTTCCTGCGGATGCTCGGTTCACATGCGATCTTGCGTTCCTCGGCAATCGCCTGCCGGACCGTGAGGAGCGCGTCACGCGCTTTTTCCTCATGCCGGCCGCGCGGCTGAAGGATCGGCTCTTTCTTCTCGGCGGCAACGGGTGGGACGATCGCGCCGTTCCGGCCAATGTGCGCAAGATCGGCCATGTCTATACGCGCGACCACAATGTTCTGAACTCGAGCGCGCTGGCCGTGCTCAACATCGCGCGGGACAGCATGGCCGAGACGGGGTTCTCGCCGGCGACCCGCGTGTTTGAGGCGGCTGGGGCCGACGCCTGCCTCATCACCGACGCTTGGGAAGGCGTCGAGCTGTTCCTGAAGCCCGACGAGGAAATTCTGGTCGCCCGCGATGGCCTCGACGTCGCCAATCAGCTTGCCGAACTGACTCCGGCGCGCGCTCGCGCCATTGG
>JALHNR010000140.1 GCA_022843525.1 Methylocystis sp.
AAACCGCGGCGTGACGACGAGTTCGTCGCCGCGCGTCAAATAGCGCACATTCGCGCCGTCCTGATCCATCATGGCGAGGCGCTTGCGCCGCCTTTCCTTTGAGCCGGTTTCATCGACGAAAACGATGCGTGTGTCGAAGAAGCCTTTCTCGCCGGTGATGCGGGAAAATACGGCGTCAGAGAGAAGATGCGCGACGCGCCGCATGTTGGCGGCCTCGGTGACATATTGCTGGCCCGCGACTTGTTCGCCCGTCGTCACGTCGAAGAGTCGGAACTCCGTCTTCAGTCTGCCGTCGCCGGCGCGTTGTGAGCGACCCGTGAGGACAAATTGCGCGTTCACCGCCTTGAAGGCGGCGAGATAGGGGGCGCCGTCCGGCGGCGCGACGTTCGCGGGCAGGGCGCCCGGGTCGATCGGATTCAAGAACACCGAGCGCTTGAAGTTGTTGAGCGTCACGGAGGTCACGGTGCGCGCGGCGTCGTCGCCGACAAAAGGCGCGACGGCGATATTGACCGGCTGAAAGCCGCCGCCCTTGAGATCGATGATGCGTCCGGCGCGCGCCAGAGCAGCGGGAAGGAAAGGGGCGAGCGCGGCGCCGGCGAGGAGGCCGGCGGCGGCGCGGCGGGTGATGCAGCGTGTCATAGGCGATATCTTTCAGGCATCGGCGTGAAGAAAGCGTAGCGCTTTGCGGCGATGGACGAAGTTGGTGGATGCGGCGTTTCAGCTCCCTCCCTGTCCCTCCCCCGCTTCGCTTCGCTCGCGGGAGAGGGGACGCTCACGATCGGCGTTTGCGCGAGGCCGATGAAGCACAGTGTTTGCTCCCTCTTACGCGAGAGCGGGGGAGGGTTGGGAAGGGGGTGAAGCCTTTCGCCACGAACGAACCAGGTCACTAATTCGAATCCTGGAAGCGGATGGTGACTTCGCGCAGAGCCTCTTCGTAGTAGGGCATGAACTCGGGCGGTATCCGCATCGGGCTGCAGCGGCGCACCGCCTGCATCGCCTGTTCGCCGCGGGCGTGTTCAGTCGGGCTCGCCGAGGCGTTCAGCAGTTTCGGACGCCCTTCGAGTTCGCCGTCGCGCGAAAGATGGAACTCCACGATTGGCGCATAAGTCTGCCCGCCGAGCGACAATCCAGACGCCCAGCAAGGGTAATAGTGATCGTGGATATAGGCGGCGATGCGCGCCTCCATCGAAGCCGACATGCTGGCGGCCGCTCCCGTTGGCGCGCCGAGCGCCGCCGCCTGCGTCGCTCGGCCGGTCGCAGCCTTGCGTTGCGGCGCTTCGCGGCTCAGCAATTTCGAGATGCTGGCGGCGTCGAATTTCGACTTTGGCGCATTCTCCTCGCCCGACTTCGGCTTCGACTCCTTGACGGCCTTTTCGGCGAGTTCGCCGATCGATGTCTCAGGCTCAGGCTTGTCTTGCGGCTTTTTGCTGTCGAGCAGCTTCGCCACCTCGTCGATCTTGAGCCGCTCTTTTGGTTTCGCCGTCGCCGCCGCGTCCTTCGCCGAATTGTCCGGCTTAGACCGGGTCGGCGGCTTCGGCTTCACGACTTCGGCGTCTTCGGGTTCTTTCTTCTCGGGCTCTTTCTTGTCGGGTTCCGGCGCGGCGGCCTTAGGCTTCGCTGCGGGTTTGGGCTCGGGTTGCTTTTCCACAGGCTTTGGCGGCGGCTCCGGCTTTGGCGGGAGAGCGACGACTCGCTTGGGCGGCGTCGGCGGCGCATCGTCGGCGGCCGGCTGCGGCAGCGGACGCGCGGGCGGCGGCGGCGTCGCTATGTCCTTCTTGGCCTGCGCGAGCGGCGGCTCGGGCTTTGTCTCAGCTTCAGGCGCGACCTTGTCGACGCGCGGGGTGGGCTTGATCTCGCGCGCGGTTTTCTCGCCCTTCATGATCTGCGTGAGTTCGCTGTCGGTGACGATGTCGACCGGAACCATCTCCACCGCATCGTCGAATTTCTTGGCGTCGGAAAACAGGACAAACGCCGCCAGAAGCAATCCCGCGTGGATCGCCGAGGAGAGAGGAAAACCGGGTTCGGAGCGCGAAATTTTCACTTCCGCTCAGCTCACTTTTTCTCCTGCTCCGTCACCAGCGCGACCTTCTTGTAGCCGGCGCTGATAACAAGCGACATCACTTCGGCGACGCGGCCGTAGTTCACCGCCTTTGAGCCACGCACATAGATGCGTTCGTCGAATCCCTGCTTCACGGCGTCCTTCAGCCTGTCGAGCAACTGCGTCGTTTCGACGGGTTGATCCATCAGGAACACCTGTCCCTTGTCATCGATGGCGATCGAAACCGGCTTCTGGTCGATGTTGAGCGCGCCGGCTTTGGTTTCCGGAAGATCCACGGCGACGCCGGTGGCGAGCAGCGGCGCCGCCACCATGAAGATGATGAGCAGCACCAGCATGACGTCGATGAACGGCGTCATGTTGATCTCGGCCATGGCGCCATAGCGCGGCACGCCGCGTCGCCGCCTGCCGCCCTTGCGTCCCGGGGTCGAGAGGGAAGCGCCCATGCCTGCTCCTTACGCCGCGCGATCGCGGTTCGAGGACGCCGCGTGCTGGTCGATCTGCCGCGACAGGATCGCGGAAAACTCGTCGGCGAAGCTTTCCATGCGCGCCTGCGACTTGGCGACGTCGCCCTGCATCTTGTTGTAGGCGATCAGCGCCGGAATGGCGGCGAAAAGACCGATCGCGGTGGCGAGCAGCGCTTCCGCGATGCCGGGCGCGACGACGGCGAGCGAGGTGTTCTTCGAGGCCGCGATCGAGCGGAACGACGTCATGATGCCCCAGACCGTGCCGAACAGGCCGATGAAAGGGCCGGCCGACGCGACGGTGGCGAGCACGAGCAGATTGGATTCAAGTTTCTCCACCTCGCGGGCGATGGAGACGTCGAGCACCTTCTCGATCCGCGCCTGCAGGCCCATGAAGGAGGCGCTGGCGCCCGCCTGGAAGGAGCGCTTCCATTCCCGCATGGCGGCGACGAAAAGCGTCGCCGTGCCGGTCTGCGGCCGCTCGGAGAGCTTGCCGTAAAGCTCTTCGAGCGAATTGCCCGACCAGAAGTTTTCCTCGAAGCGATCCATCGAGCGGCGCATGCGCGCGAAGAGCAGCGTCTTGTCGATGATGATCGCCCAGCACCAGACCGAGGCGGCGAGCAGTCCGACCATGACGAACTTGACGACGATATGCGCGCCCCAGAACATGCTCCAAATCGTAATGTCGGCGGCGGGGGCGGCGAGAGGGCTCGCGGCGATCTCGGCTGGATTCATGATTTGTCCTTGAGTCGGCAGGCGCTCTGCGGCGGTTTTGGCTGCGACGCCCGGTCTATCGCCCGCAATTTCGCCATTTGTGGGGCTGCGATGCGCCGCACAACAAACCATAGGGAGGACCGGTTAACAAGGTGTGAGGGTTAAGCAAAGCTTAGCCAAGCGGAATGGGTTCTGGCGGCGCCTTACTCATTCAGCCGGTAAATCCACCATCCCTTGTGCTGATAGACAAGGGAAAATCGCGTCAACGGCGAGGGCAGGGAGGTGGAGAAAGGCAATAGCCGCGCAATCAGCCTGTCGCCGTCGCTCTTGCGCTGGAAATAATGTAGCCGCGTCGCGCCGCCCATCGGTTCGACGGCGAAGCCGCTTTCGATCTTTTGATCGCGCATCCATTGTTGCGCGGATTTGATGAGACCGTGCGAAACGCCGGTCGCGGCGAAATCCTTATAGGCGATGGAGAGCTGTTGCGGCCGTGCGGCGGCGAGCATCCACGCGTCCGAAATGCGCATGGCGACATAGGCGGGCTTGCCGTCTGCCAGCTTCTTCAACGCCTCGCTCGCGCGCGCCTCATCGGACTCGAGCAGCGCGTCCATGAAACGCGTGAAGCTGTTCGCTGACGAAGTCGGAACTCCCGCACCCCATCGCGCGCGCTCTGCCGCCCCCGCAACCGACCAGGCGGCCGGCAATAGAAGTCCGCGCGCCTCTGCGTCGTCGAGCGGCGCGGCGCGCCCGGCGACAAGCCGGACCGCGCGCGACAAGTCCCACCACGCCAGCACGACGGCGTCCTGCGGCGTATGTTCGCGAATCGCGGCGAGAACCTTCGCCGCATCGGCTGCCGAAACCTCTGCGAAGAAGATCGGCTCCGTCACCTGATTGCGCCACGTGAGCGGCGTCAGTCGGCCGGCTTCATCGCGCGCGACGACGCCAGTGGCGATCGGGCGGCGCTCGTCCTTCGCCGACACCTCGATCTGCTGGAGGCGCTCGGGCGTGAGTCCGAAGCCTTCGACCTCCTTCGCCGCGTCCGCCGGGATCGGCGTGAGCCGCGTTTCAAACGGCGCGGTGGGATTGAGCCCGGCGTAGATCGCCCAGCCGAGCAGGCCGAAGCCGAAGACGATGAGGGCGACGCCGGCGATGAGCCGAATGCGGGGAGTCATGCGCGTCCACTGCCAGAGGTCATTGCCGCACCCGAATGTCATTCCCGCGAAAGCGGGAATCCAGAGCAACAGCCAAATGCTTCGGGGAAGGCCCCTGGATTCCCGGTCGCGCCTTCGCGCGCCGGGAATGACAGGCGAACCGTTTACCCGCCTTTGCGTTTGCGCATGAGCAGACCGGCGCCAGCGAGCATGGCGAGGATGCCCAGACCGCCCGCGATGGCGCGGCGCGCCGGCGAGTCGAGATCGAGGTCGCCGTGCTTCTGGCCGGCGATGCGCTTCAGCTCGGCGCGGATTTCGGCGGCTTCGCGCAGCTTCGTATCCTCGTCGTTGATCTTCGCCGCCGCGCCGATGAGCTGCGACCAGCCCTCCGTATAGGTGTAGCCGCCGGGGTTCATATGCGCGAGCCCCTTGTAGTGCTTGATCTGATGGTGCTCCCACATGTCGGCGAAGACATATTCGATGGCGCTCGGATTATTGCCCTTCTGCCAGAAGAGCTGGAAGAAGCCGCCGGCGTCGTCCTTCTCGGGCGGAGGCGGCGCCGGACGGTTCGTCGTCTGACCCGGCAGCAGCTTGTCGTTGTAGAGCTTCACCAACACGCTGCGCGCCTTCTCGGTGATGTCGAGGCCGGAGACGATGCCCTTATCCATGCCGTCGAGATAGGCGCGCGCGAAACTGTCGGAGTGACAGTTGGAGCAGGTCGAAACCCACGATTCCTTGCGCTGCGTGAACCAGGGGTGGTTGAGGTTTTCGGCGATCTTCGGCATCGGCACGAACGCCCAGCGCGACTTGCGCACCATGTTGTGTGTGAACTTCCCCTGATACTCCATGTGGCAGAAGGCGCAGGTCGGGGCGTTCATATTGCCCTTTTCCATCGCGTCGGCGAGGCGGACGTTCCAGTCCCATGTGTCGCCGCGCGTCTGATAGATCGTGCCGTGCTTCGACAGCATGTAGCCTTCGAATTCATTGTGATCGACGCCATTGTGGCAGATGGCGCAGGCCTGCGGCTTACGCGCCTGCACGGCCGAGAATTCGTGCCGCGTGTGGCAGGAGTTACAGGTCGTCTGCGGCGTGTGGCAGAAGGTGCAGCCTTCCGCGACTTCGCGCTGCTCCATCGCCGCCCACACGGCGTTCTCGACATTGGCCTTCATCGACAGCGCATGTGACGGGTGGCCCGGCTTCCACTGGTCCTGCGGCCAGGTGAAGGTGTCGCGCTCCGACTCGCGTTCGGCGAACTGCTGCACATGGCATTGTCCACAGGCGGCGGCGTCGGGCATGCGCAATTCGATTTTATGCTGGCCGTGATCCTTGCCGACTCCCATATGGCAGTCGATGCAGCCGACCTCCTTCAGGTTCTCGCCGTTCTTGAGCGCTCCCATCGAGCGGAG
Source organism: Methylocystis sp. (assembly GCA_022843525.1). GTDB lineage: Bacteria > Pseudomonadota > Alphaproteobacteria > Rhizobiales > Beijerinckiaceae > Methylocystis. Next base: position 5,792 of record JALHNR010000140.1, read on the forward strand.
ATTGTTCTCGACCTCCGTGATCATCGCCTTCTTATAGGCGCGCGCATCCGAGTCCGGCAGATTGCGGATCGCGTCGAGATTGCCGTGCACGCTGCCCTTCCAGCTATGCGTCCAGCCGGGCGTCACCTGGGTGTGGCATTCGACGCATTGCGCGCGCTGCGCGTCGACGTCGATCGTCTGCGGCGGCTTATAGAAGTCGTGCGGATTAAGATATTTCGAGATCGGAATCGGCTCCCAATATTTCGAGAGCGAGCCTTTGCCGGCGCCTTGCGATTCGTCATAGTAGCGCTTGGTCAGCGCGTCATAGAGCTCCTTGGGCGAGGCGGTCTTCGCAAGACCCAGCGCCTTGAAGGTTTCATCCGGCGTATCCGCAAAGGCCGGCGCGCAGAGGACAAAGGTCACGGCGAACGCGAGAATCAGCGCGAGGCGAGCCGCGTAATGAGAAACCCTTTGTGAATTCAGCATGCTCTCCCTCGCCCCTTCTGCGTCTGGCTGCATTGTCGGGGCCGAGGCAGCCAGAGGAAAGGACCACAGGCTTCCCCCCCGATGAGGCCACCCCCTGAGGCGCCCTATGGCTCGTCAAAACGCTTCCTGACGATAAATGATGACTTCGGGAGAAGCCATGACGACGCGTTGGTTCCCCTCCGCTTTGAAAACCGCCGAGGCGCCGCCCGGCATGCGCATCTATGCGATCGGCGACGTTCACGGCCGCGCCGATCTTCTGCACGTTCTCGCCGAAGCGATCGACGAAGATCTCGCGGCGCGCCGCTGTGAACAGGCGGTCACCGTCTTCGTCGGGGATTACGTCGACCACGGACTTGGCTCGAATGGCGTGTTGAAGCGGCTGGCTTCAGGGGATTTTCCGACGCCCGTCGTGACCCTGCGCGGCAACCATGAAGAAACGATGCTGCGCTTCATCAATGACGCGGCGGCGCTCGACGACTGGGTCAGCAGCGGCGCGCTGATGACGCTGCACTCCTATGGCGTCGACACTGGCGAGGAGGTGGCGAAAGGCGGAGCCTCACAGGTTCGCGTGAAATTTCTTGCGCATTTCCCGGATGAACATCGCCGCTTTATCGAAGAAACGCGGCTGTGGGCGGAATATGGCGGTTATTTCTTCTGCCATGCCGGCATACGGCGCAGCGCGCCGCTGCATTTGCAGGCTCCCCACGATCTGATGAACATCCGCGAGGGTTTTCTCGACTGCGGCGAACCTTTCGGCAAGGTGATCGTGCATGGGCATACGCCGCATAACAACGTCGAGGATTTGCCGAATCGGATCAATCTCGACACGCATGCGTTCAAGACCGGCGTATTGACGGCGGTGGCGCTGGACGGCGCCGAGCGGCGGTTTATTCAGACCGCGTGAGGCGTCATCCAACGCGCAGCTCGAAGGCGTTTTCGAGATGGCGCGGCAGCCGTCGCGGCGCAACGAAGATCGCGTCGGCGCGCAGCGTATAATTCATCGCCCAAGGGTTCGCGGCGAGCCAGCGGCCCACCGCCTGCGAGAAGCGGCGGTGTTTTTGCGGCGTGATGGCGATGGCCGCGTCCTCGAGATCGGCGCGCGCCTTCACTTCGACGAAGACGATCGTGCGGCCGCGCTTCGCGATAATGTCGATTTCGCCGCCATGCGCGCGAAAGTTGCGCGCCATAATCTGATAGAGCCGCGCCCGCAGCCACAGCGTCGCCGCCGTTTCGGCGCGAAGGCCGTAGACATAGGCGGCGCGGCGGGCGTCGTCCTTCAACATTCTCTCCCATCGGGCGCGTCACCCTCTCCCTTTGGAAGAGGGTATGCGCGTCCTACTTCCCCCGCCCAGCCGCCAGCTCCAACGCCCGCGCATAGACCTGCCGGCGCGGCTGGCCAGTCGCCGCCGACACCACGCTCGCCGCGTCCTTCACCGAATGCGCCGTGAGCGCCTCTTCGATTTTGGCGTCGAGATCGGCGGCCGCGGTCTGCGCCGCGTCGGCGCCGGGCGGGGCGACGAGCAGCACGATCTCGCCCCGTGGCGGCTCCTCTTCGGCGAGCGTCGCCGCGAGTTCGTCGAGCGTCCCACGACGGACCGATTCGAACAGCTTGGTCAATTCGCGGGCGATCGCGGCATTGCGCTTGCCGAGAATCGCCGCGCAATCGGCGAGCGTTTCGGCCAGTCGCCGCGGGCTTTCGAAAAACACCAGCGTTCCGGGAATCGGCGCGAGTTCGGCGAGCCGCGCGCGCCGCGGGCCGCTCTTGTGGGGCAGAAAGCCCTCGAAAAAGAAGCGGTCGGTCGGCAGTCCGGCCACGACCAGCGCCGCCAGCACGGCGGAAGGGCCGGGCACTGACGTCACATGCACGCCTTTCTCCAGCGCCTCCTGGACGAGCCTGAAGCCGGGGTCGGAGACGAGCGGCGTGCCGGCGTCGGAGACGAGCGCGAGCTTCGCTCCAGCCTCGAGACGCGCCAGAAGGTGAGGGCGGATCACCCTGGCGTTGTGCTCGTGATAGGCGATGAGCGGCGTCGAAATCCCGTAATGAGCAAGAAGCGTCTTGGTGACCCTCGTGTCCTCGGCAACTACCGCATCCGCCGCGGCGAGGGTGGAGAGCGCGCGAAACGAAACGTCCTTCAGATTGCCGATCGGGGTCGCGACGAGGTGCAGTCCCGGCTCGATTCTTTCGGCTTCGGCGCGCAGGCCAAAGGCGGTGTAGCTCGCAGCAGGCGGAGAGAGGGCCTCGATGGTCATGCGCGTCGCCGATCTTCGTTCGTTTAAAGATACTAGATGTTCGTTTAAGAGGACAAGCGCCAACTGCGCGCCAGCCGCAATTCCTCCAAATGGACCGTCTATTGACTTTCGGCTAGGGACTCGGACCCTTAGCGCACAATAGCCGCGCCATGGCGGGAGCCCCGGGCGCCGCAGGGGGTTTTCATGTCGACATTGTCTTCTCGCGCGCGCGCCGGCGCGTTCACGCGCGGCGCCGTGACGAAGCGCGCTGCGCTCGTCGGCCTTGCGGCCACGCTCGCCGCCTGCAGTCCGACGAGCGGGCCCTGGGCGCCTGGCGCGCGCGATCTAAAGCTCAGCGGCGCAACCCAGGTCGCCCCCGCAGAGGGGGAGACGATCGGAACAGGCGCGGTGAAAATCGCGCTGATCGTGCCGCTGACGGGCCCCTCGGGTCCGTCCTCGGTCGGCGCGTCGCTGCTCAACGCCGCAAAGCTCGCCTATGCCGACAGCGGCGCCAATGACGTGACGATCCTCGTCAAGGATGATCGCTCGACGCCGTCGGGCGCTGCCGCGGCGACTCAGTCCGCCATCAACGAGGGCGCCGAAGTCATTTTGGGGCCGGTGTTTGGCGCCGGCGTCAAGGAGGCCAGCCGCGTCGCGCGTTCCGCCAATAAGCCGATGATCGCCTTTTCGACGGACTCCTCGGCCGCGGGCCGCGGCAGCTATCTCTTGTCCTTCCCGGTCGAGGGCTATGTCGACCGGGGCGTCAGCTTCGCGTCGCAGCACGGCAAGAAATCGATTGCGGCGCTAGTGCCCGAAAACGACTACGGCACGCTGGCCATGGCGCAGTTCCAGCAAAGCGCCGCGACTTACGGCATCCGCGTGCCGGTCATCGAGCGTTACAAGCCTGGCGCGCCCGGCGAGTCTGTGAAGCGTCTGGCCGCCGCGCGTGATCAGTTCGACGCGCTGTTCATTCCCGAGCAGGCCGAGCAGATGCAGGCGGTGTCGAAGGAGCTCGTGGCGAATGGCATCGACTCAAAGAAGGTGCAGATTTTCGGCACGGGCCTGTGGAACGACGCGCGCACGCTGAGCCTGCCGGCGCTGCAGGGCGCCTGGTTCACGGCGCCGGAGAACGCCGGCTTCAACGCTTTCGCGCAGCGCTACAAAGCGAAATACGGCTCCGACCCGGCGCGCGTCGCGACGCTCGCCTATGACGCGGTGTCGCTCGCCATCGCGCTGTCGCGTTCGCAAGGGTCGCAACGCTATTCGGAAAGCGTGTTGACCAATCCTTCCGGCTTCAACGGCGCCGATGGCGTCTTCCGCTTCAAGCCGGACGGCGGCAATGAACGCGGACTGTCGGTGCTCGAGATCGGCGGCGGGTCGGCGAAGATCATCTCGCCCGCGCCGCGCAATTTCACCGGCAACGGCGCGTAGGGCAGGGCGGCATCTCCACCTCCCCCTCAAGGAGAGGGTGAATTGCGCCCTTAAGCCGTCCCCGTCTCGCCTGCGATCTTGCCGAAATCGGCGACGCCCATCATCACGCGGCGCAGTTCGGCAAGCAGCCGCAACCGGTTCAACCGC
>JALHNR010000141.1 GCA_022843525.1 Methylocystis sp.
CGATTAAGTCGCTCGCGTCTGATTTAAATTTTGGATGGCTCTCGATTCTTTTGACGAACTCCGGATTGGCTTGGAGGCAAGCTGATGTGACCGCTTTTAATTTGTCGTCGTAAGAAACACAGGGGTTGACCCACATCGAATGAACCCTTTCTATCATAGGCAGAGCCTATGGCTTCCTCGGCATCTTGTCTCGAAACGCGCTACCAGAGAGACAATCGATGGGCGTAGAATTGAGGCGATGTAAGGGACTGGCAGCTGGCAAAACGAGAGCGAGATGCTTTTTTCGGAGAGTCTCGGCTACAGATTCGTTACACTTGTATTGCGCTTACGAAAACAGCCGCTGGCGTCATATGTCGTCGCCAGCGTCGCCGCCGCGACGGTCGCGCGCTTTATGCTCAACGAGCGCCTTCCTGAAGGCGTTCCATTCATTACATACTACCCCGCGATCTTAATCGCGACGTTGGCTGGCTCTTGGCCCGGTGTTTGGGCCACTGTCATTTCCTCAATCCTTGCTTGGTATTTTTTCATTCCACCCGCGTTTGCATGGAGTCTGACTGAAAAAGAATCGCTTTCTCTGCTGATTTTTATGTTTAACTCCGCCGTGATCGTAGCAATCATGACGCTACTGAGCCAAGCGGTCGAGCAAATAAAGGAACAGGAGCAGGATCAACGACGTTTGCTGGAGCGTGAAAAATTGCTCCATCACGAGCTCAGACATCGAACGCGGAATTTTCTCGCGATCATTATTGCGATCATCAATCGCACCGTGATCGAAGGTCGGACAGTAGCCGAGGCAAAGCAGATTTTGATCGGACGCGTGCATGCGCTTGCCGAAGCCAATGCGATGTTGGCCGAAGCAGTATGGTCTGGCGTGCCCCTCCGCGAAATTTTCGCTCGCGAGTTTGAAGGGTTTCCTGTGCGACCTGACATTAAGGGATGCGACATCGACGTCAACGCTCGCGCCGCCCAGGAATTCGCGTTGCTTGTTCATGAACTGGGAACGAATTCCGTCAAATATGGCGCTTGGTCGGTTGAGAATGGTCATGTTTTGATTGAAGGTAAGATTGATCGATCTAAGGACGAGCAGATTTTCTATTTCGCTTGGCGCGAAGTCAACGGGCCGCCCCTCCCTTCCCGTCCGACAGCGAAAGGATTCGGCAGCGCCATCTTACTCGAGTCGGGCAAGCCGTTCGGTGGGCAAGCAACGATCGATTTCAACCCAGACGGGTTGATCTTCGAGCTTCGGCTTCCGCTTAAGGCCATTACTGAACGCGCATCTTTTCTCATAAATCACGATGACGCCCGCGAGCCTAGCTAACCGAGGAAGCCCCATCGCTCGATGGCATTTGGAACCTTGGAGACGGTCGATTCTTGCGCGCGGGCAAGGACTGAGGAGACAGCATTTGAGAATGGGCGCCGTGGCCGCCATTCCAGGCTAGCAATCGCAACCGCGCCCTGCTTTGCCTTCGGCCGATTTCGGTAGCTTTTTCTGCTCGCCCCTTTAGGGCTCGGACCCATAAAGTTGTTGGCTTGAGCGCGACGTCGTGATTCACAGCTTCCGAAAGGAAGCGCCCATGATTCCCGACCGTTTTTGGCTGACCGACGCCCAGTTTGCGAAGATTGCGCCGCACCTCCCCACTGACACGAGGGGCAAGGCGCGGGTCGACGATCGGCGCGTGATCAGCGGGATTGTCCACGTGCTGAAATCCGGCGGGCGCTGGATCGACGCGCCGGCGGAATACGGGCCGCGGAAGACGCTCTACAACCGTTATGTCCGGTGGGCGGCCAAGGGCGTGTGGGTCAATCTCTTCCAAGCGCTCGCGCAAGCTGGCGGCCCGCCGCCGCAGCTTCTCATCGACTCCTCCGCGGTCAAGGCGCATCGCTCCGCCAGTGGCGGCAAAGGGGGGAGCGCGCCCAGGCGATCGGTCGATCGCGCGGCGGACGCACGACCAAAATCCATGCGCTGACAGACGCTCAATGCCGACCCGTCGCCTTCATGCTCACGGGCGGCAATGTCGCCGATTGCACCGCTGGCGCAGAGCTTCTGTCGAAGATGCCCGCTTGTGACATCCTGCATGGCGACAAAGGTTACGACAGCGACGTCATCCGCCGGCAGGTCGAGAATGCCGGCGTGATGCCGAACATCCCGCCCAAGGCCAATCGCAAATGGAAGAACTGCTTCTCGCCTTTCCTTTACCGAAACCGAAACGCCATCGAGCGCATGTTCTGCCGGTTGAAGGACTTCAGGCGCATCGCCACGCGCTACGATCGAAGCGCGACTAACTTTCTCGCAGCCGTCTGCATCGCGGCGACAATCAGCTATTGATGGGGTGGACGCCCCCGGCGGCATCACTGTGCCAAAGTGGCGGTGTTGAGAACACCTTTTTGAGGAGGCGTCCGTGGGAGAGGTTAGCATGATCGGCTTGGATATCGCGAAGAACGTCTTTCAAGCTCATGGAGTTGACGCCTTAGGGCGCGTGGTGTTTCGAAAGAAAATTGCCCGACGGAAGCTCATCGAGTTTTTTGTGACTCAGCCGTCTTGCCTCGTGGCGTTGGAAGCATGTGGCGGAGCCCATCATTGGGGACGGGAGATCAGAAAGTTGGGCCACACCGTCCGTTTGATACCCCCTGCGTATGTAAAGCCCTTCGTGAAGCGGCAGAAGAATGACGCAGCCGACGCCGAGGCCATCTGTGAGGCGGCGCAGCGGCCAAACATGCGGTTCGTCGCGGTCAAAGACGAAGCGCAGCAAGCGAGCTCGGTCGTCTTTCGAGCCCGTGACCTTCTGGTGCGTCAGCGTACGCAATGCGTGAACGCCTTACGTGGCCACTTGGCGGAGTACGGATGCATCGCGCCCAAAGGGATGACGCACGTCGAAACGCTGATCGCCTTTGTCAAAGACCGAACCAACGCTCTGCCAAACGGTGCGAGGTTGATGCTCGAAGTTCTAATCCGATCGCTGGCCTCTCTGAAAGAAAACATCGCCGTGCTCGATGCCGAAATTGTTCGTCGCGCAAAAGAAGATCCGGTAGCTCGTCGGCTGACGACGGTTCCAGGTGTCGGACCGATCACGGCGGCGGCGATTGCAGCGCTAGCGCCGCAGGCAGAGTCGTTCAAGCGCGGACGCGACTTCGCGGCCTGGCTTGGCCTCACGCCTCTTCAAAGATCCACAGGCGGTAAGACCCGGCTCGGCGCGACCTCAAAAATGGGTGAGCGAACAATACGTCGGTTGCTCATCATTGGGGGAAGCGCCGTTGTTCGCCAGGCTTGCAGACGGAGCGCCGCATCGAGCCCGTGGCTCAATCGGATGTTGGCTCGCAAGCCGCGGATGCTGGTCACGGTCGCTGCTGCGAACAAAACGGCTCGCATAATCTGGGCGCTCTTAGCGAAGGGTGGAATCTATCAGGCTCCAGCGGCGGCGTAAGCAGTCGTACGCTGCGAGGTCGTCGAGGACGTAGGGTGGTCGAACGGAAAATATGGCGCATCAGTCGGTGAGACGGGGTCAGTCAGCCAGTTCATAACCAAGTGCTCCAAGCACGCGCTTCTGATTTGGAGCTGATCCGCGAACTTCCATATGGGCCTGCGGCGTCTGTGCGGCCGCATTCGAGGCCGGACAGATGTCAGCACCCAACTACGCGCCGTGGGTTCCGAAAAAATGCCTTGCGTCCAAAGGGGCGTCCACAGAGGTTATGAGTCTGGACCCTAGTGTTGCGCGGACCTGCCGCACTCGGACGGTTGCTTCGCCAAGGCGCCGCGCTTGGGGTCTGGAGCCGTGCTGCGCGCCAATCCGCCGGAAGAGCGGGAGGCCCTTGGCTCCGAACACGCCGACGCCATCGCCTTAAGAAAAACGCTCGGTCAGCGAAGCTGATCGAGCGTTTGTATGTTGGCCCGATTTAAGACGCGTTAAACCGCGTGTAAAATCAGTTCTGCTTCGTGGCGACCGGCGCTTTTGACGGGGGCACGACGACCTGCGGCTGTGCGGGCGACGCGCCATTGATCGGCTTGAAGGCTTCCTTGGCGAGGTTCGAATACGTCTCGCCAATCTTGGTAGCGTAGGCCAGGAAGTCGTCATAGGCGGATTTGGTGAAGTCCGACTGGACCTGGATCGCCTCGTCGATCTTTCTCACGCCGATCAGCTTCTCGAAGAACGCCTGGCTTTTCTCGAAGGACGCCTTTGCATAGTCCGTCGTTTCGGCCGCAATGGCCTCTAGACCCTTGGTTGACGAGGTAACCACCGTGGCAAACGGAGCGCCGAACGAAGCCGCGCCGAACGCTTTTGTCGCGGGGAAGTTGCTGAACATAGAGCATCCCTATTTGGTCTAGGCGCGCGGAGCAATTCCCACGCAGCCGCGCAGGTAATGTGCGCTGCACAATGTGTCAATAAAAATATTGCTTTGCAGCACAACCGAGCCGGTCGCGGCGCAACGCTACTTAAAGCGGAAGCAATATTAATGGCCGTGGGCTCGGCTCTCGGCCCAGCAAGCCCAATAGCTCGCCTGACCGAACCGTCCACCTTGCGCCGCGCTGCCGAGGCGCCGCCCGCCTTATGCGGCGGCATGGCTGATGGATGGCGTGACGCCCGCGCATGATCGGAAGGTCACCAAAACGCGCCAATGCGCACTTTATATATTACGCAAAAGTTACACAGGGCGGCGGGGCGATTGCGTACGTATTTGTTTTAATTGGCGCTCCCTAGGTGACCCGAACCCCTATATTGCTCGCCAATCTCGAAACCATAGGTTGTGCGATCGATTTGGCCATCGACGATGCGCGCGCCGTTCACGCCCGTCGAGATCGTGACATAGGCGAGGATCGCCGAGCCCTTTCCCGCGCCATCGGTCGCTTCGCCGAGGCCCACAAGGGCGGCGTCGTTCTCCAACACGGTGGGCGCGCCAACAGTGGATTCGATATCGTCGGCGATTTTGGCTCCATTCCATTTTGGAAGATTGGGCGCGTGAACCAGAACGCGCTTATCGCGCGACAGCACCCCTGGAACGCCGATCGCCACGCCGTCGATCGACGCGCCCGTCGACGCCCCTACAGCTGCAGCGTACAGAGCATCGAGCGCTTCTCGGTAATTCTGCCGCGTATCGACAATGACGGGTTCTAGGAACGCACCAAGGTCATGAGCGCCTGCGAGCCGCGTCTTCGTTCCGCCAATATCGATGACGACATGCATCTTGCTAAACATCCCTGACGATGGGAGCTATCCATCGTTTTGTTTTGGTTGCGTGAGCGCATCATGCAGATAGGCGATCGCACACTCCAGCGTGAAGAGCTGATTGTAGTGGGCCTCGGGAATATTGACCCCCAGTCGATCATGAATGGCGACGACGAGATTGGCGAAATCCATCGAATCAAGATCGAATACTTCACGTAAATCATCTTGATCGCGAGCCAACGCGAGATCGGCCTCGGGCGCGATTTCGCCAATGAGCTCCAGGATGAGCGCTCTGATTTCGGCGTCCGTCATAATTGATCCGGCTCCTGTAAGAGACGCCCGACCGCGGCGAGATACAGGCCGCCGATATGGCCGTCGGTGACCCTATGATCCGCCGCGAGGCTGACGGTAACGAGCGGACGAGTCTCGATGCGCCCATCGACGACCCATGGACGCGTGACCACACGGCCAAATCCGAGGATCGCGACCTGCGGAGGATAGATAATGCCGGTCACCGATTCCGCGCCGCGATCGCCGACGCTCGTGACGGTAACAGTGGGTGAAGTGAGTTCGGAGCTGCGCAAATTCCCGCGCCGCGCGCGCTCCACCAGGTCGCGCATGGCCGCCATCAGTTCGGCCAGCGATTTTCTGTCGGTGTCGCGTATGGCCGGCGCGATCAGCCCGCCGCCGCGCAGCGAAATCGCCCAGCCGACGTGAATGCTCGAAGAAGGAATGAAGGCGCCGCTTTCATAAGCGCCGTTGAGCAGCGGTTGTTCGCGCAGGGCCAAGGCCGCAGCCTTGAGAAAGAGTACGGCCGGCAGAATGCGTTCGACTGGGGATTTCTCGGCGTTGTATCGCTCGATCCAGGTCGAAGCGGCGTGAAGGTCAACCATTTCGGTGAGGTAGTAGTGCGGGATTTCTCGCTTCGAGCGACTCATAGCGGCGGCGATCGCCTGGCGCATCTGAGAAAGATCGAGGCCTTTTTTCGCCGGACGTTGTGCGAGCTTTGCTCCGCTCGCGTATGTTTCGACATCGGCGAGTCGGATCGATCCCTCGACGCCGGTTCCTTTCACGATCATTGTGGGGTCGAGGCTCAACGCCGTCGCTCGGCGCCGCGCCGCGGGCGTAATCTTTAGTCGCGAGCTCGGCGCCGTGATGGCCGGCATCGGCGGCGCCTGCGCCAATACCTGCGGCGCCGGCTTCAGCGCAGCGGCTGCGGGTTCAAGGGGGGGCGGCGGGGCGGCGCCGGGCGCGCCCTCGATCTGCGCAAGAACCGTCCCGACCGGAACGCGCGCGCCGACCGGAACGAGGATGTTGGAGACGACGCCCTCCAGAAAGATTTCTACCTCTATCGCGCCCTTTTGCGTCTCGACCACCGCGACGACATCCCCGGACTTGACGCGATCACCAGGCTTCACAAGCCACTCGACGAGCGTGCCGGCCTCCATGTCGGCGCCGAGCGCTGGCATTTTGAACGCGCTCATGACGGACGGACAAGTTCGCGTGCTACTGCGACGATCGTCGCCACTTGCGGCAGGCAAGCGTCTTCGAGATGCGCCGCATAGGGTATCGGCGCCTCTCGCGAGCATACGCGCCGCAGCGGCGCGTCGAGTTCGAAGAAAGCTTCTTCTGCGATGCGCATGCCGATTTCGGCGGAAATCGACCCGCTGCGCCAGCCTTCGTCAATGATGACACAGCGCCTCGTCTTTGCGACTGAGTCGAGAATGGTCTTCGTGTCGAGCGGCCTGAGCACGCGCAAATCGATGACTTCTGCATCGATCCCCTCGGCAGCAAGCACGTCCGCCGCCTCCAGCGCCTTGAACAGACTGCCGCCATAGGTGATGAGGCTTACATCTCGTCCGGCGCGCCGCAATTTCGCATGCGCGATATCGACCTTCTCCATGTCCGATGGAAGATCGCCCTCCATATTGTAGAGCATGACATGTTCGAAAATAATCACAGGATTGGGGTCCGCGAGCGCGCCCTTCAACATGAAGCGCGCATCCTCGACTGTGGCGGGGGTCAGGACGCGCAGTCCAGGGATGTGCGCATACCACCCTTCCAGACTGCGCGAGTGTTGCGCCGCAACGCGCCGTCCGCCGCCGGTCGCCATGCGAATGACGAGCGGAATCGCGAATTGCCCCCCCGACATATGCGGAATGGTGACGGCGTTGTTGACGATTTGATCGAGCGCGAGCAGGCTGAAATTCACGGTCATGATTTCCACGATCGGTCGCATCCCCGCCATGGCGGCGCCGACCCCCGCGCCGACGAAGGCGCTCTCCGAGAGAGGCGTGTCACGAATGCGCTCCTCGCCAAACTCCTCAAGGAGACCCTTTGTCACTGCGTAGCAGCCGCCATAGCGGCCGATGTCCTCGCCCATCAGGAAGACGCGTGAATCAGAGAGCAACGCCTCGCGAAGCGCCTGCTTGCAGGCCTCGCGATAGGTCATGCGCGTGGCGGCGGCGCTCGCTTGCGGTGTGTTCACGACGGGACCGCCTCCATCGTGACGAAGCGTTCAACCTCCGAAACCGGTTCTAGACCGCCGGCCTCGGCGAAAACGACTGCGGCCGCAATTTCCTTGTCGACCTCCTCTTCAATCGTCGCAAGCTCTTCGGGCTTGATTAAGCTGTTAGTTTCCAACCAGGTCTGGAAGCGGACGATCGGCCCCTTTTTGCGCCAAGCTTCGACTTCATCCTTCGAGCGGTAGAGTTGCGCGTCGAACATTGAATGCGCCCGAAAACGATAGGTTCGGCACTCGAGGAAATAGGGTTCGTTTTCGCTGCGAATTCTATCAATGGCGTTTCTCGCTGCGCTTTCGACGGCGACCACGTCCATGCCGTCTACCTTCTCGCCAGCGACTCTGTAGCCCGACGCCTTATGCACGAAGTCGATATCTGCCTCCGCGCGCTCGACCGCCATGCCCATGGAGTATAGATTATTCTCGCAGACGAACAGGATCGGAAGCCGCCAGAGCTTGGCCAAGTTGAGCGTCTCGTGGAATTCGCCCTCGTCGACGGCGCCCTCGCCAAAGAAGCAGGCCGTGACAGTGGATCGTCGCTGCATCTTGTCGGCGAGCGCAACGCCGAGCGCCAGCGGCAGGCCTCCGCCGACGATGGCGTTGCCGCCATAGAAACGGCGCGCGCGATCAAAAAAATGCATGGAGCCGCCGCGCCCGCGGCAGCACCCGTTCAGTTTACCCATCATCTCGGCCATCAGGCACTTGGGATCGACGCCGCGGGCGAGCGCCTGGCCATGTTCGCGATAGGTCGCGATAACGGCGTCGTCTTGCGTCAGCGCCTCCATCACGCCGACCGAAACGGCCTCCTCGCCGTCATAGAGGTGAAGAAAGCCGAGAATCTTTTGCGCCTGATAGAGCTCGACGCATTTGGCCTCGAAATGCCGGATGCGGATCATCGCTTTCAAGAGATGAAGCAAGTGGACGTGATCGAGATGCACTTTCTTGGTCATCGCTCGTCACTCTCCAGCGTCGAAAGATCGCCTTCCGGCAGGCCGAGCTCGCGCGCTTTGAGCAAGCGCCGCATGATCTTGCCGCTACGGGTCTTCGGCAGATTGGCGCGAAGCTCGATTTCTTTGGGCGCCACGGCGGCGCCGAGCCTTTTGCGGGCGTGTCCGAGCAGCTCCTTGCGCATGGCTTCGTCCGCCGGAAAGCCAAGCTTCAAGGCGACGAAAGCCTTGACGATCTCGCCGGCGATCGGATCCGGCTTGCCGATGACCGCCACTTCGGCGACGGCCGGATGCTCCATCAGCGCGCTTTCGACTTCGAAGGGGCCGATGAGATGGCCCGAGGATTTGATCACGTCGTCGGCGCGTCCGACGAACCAGAAATAGCCATCATCGTCGCACCGTGCGAGATCGCCGGTCAGATACCATTCGCCAGCGAAGCATTTTCGATAGCGCGCTTCCTCGTGAAGGTAGCCGCGCATCATCGATGGCCAGCCGCTTTTGAGCGCGAGCTCGCCTTCTTGGTCAGCACTGACCGTTTCAACCCCGCCGTCGGCCTTCCGCCGGACTATTCCCGCTTCGATGCCTGGCAAGGGCCGGCCCATCGAGCCGGGCTTGATGTCCATGGACGCGAAATTAGCGATCATGATGCCGCCTGTTTCGGTCTGCCACCAATTATCATGGAACGGCAGGCCGAAGGCCTCTGCGCCCCACACCACCGCCTCGGCGTTCAGCGGCTCTCCAACGCTGGCGGCGAAACGCAAGGCGGAGAGATCATAATCCTTCAAGACGTCCGCGCCGAGCTTCATCATCATGCGGATGGCGGTGGGAGCGGTGTACCACACGGTGACCCGTTCCTTTGCGAGCACGCCGTACCATGTCGGCGCGTCGAATTCCGCCTCGACGACAATATTGGTCACGCCATGCGTGAGCGGCGCGATGACCCCATAGCTCGTTCCAGTCACCCAGCCGGGATCCGCTGTGCACCAGAAGCGGTCGTCGTCATGAAGATCAAGCGCATAGAGTCCGGTCGCGTAATGCGTCACTACGGCTTCGTGCACATGTACGACGCCCTTGGGACGGCCGGTCGTGCCGCTTGTAAAATGCAGCAGCGCCGTCTCTTGCGGATCGGTCGGAGGTATTTCGAAGGCGTCGGAGGCCGCTTGCATCAGCTTGCGCCAGGAGCGCGTTCCTTCGCCGTCTTGGTCAGCGTCGACGAGAATAACGGAGTGGAGCTTGGGCAAGCTCCCGCGTAGCGCTTCGACCTTGCGCCGATAAAGCGTTTCGGTCGTGACCAGGACGCGCGCGTCGCCG